>NZ_JBSFGK010000037.1:0-76614 GCF_053596495.1 Kitasatospora sp. NPDC001683 | reverse complement strand
CGCCCGGTTACATTCCGAACCCGGAAGCTAAGCCTCACAGCGCCGATGGTACTGCAGGGGGGACCCTGTGGGAGAGTAGGACGCCGCCGAACAATCATTCCAAAAAGACCCCTTCCCATTCGGGAAGGGGTCTTTTTGCGTTAACCTCTGCCAATGCAGAACCTGACCCTGACCTGGCAGACGGCCGGCGGCGCCGCCGTCGTCCTCTACGGAGGCGCGTACGCCGCCGCGCGGGTCCGGAAGCCGGGGGTGTCGGCGTTGCTGCGGGAGGCCGGCACGCTGCTGGCGCTGTTCGCGCTCTGGCAGCTGGTGGGGCACCTGTCGGTGATGAGCGCCGATCACGCGGTGGACCGGGCGGATTGGATCCACCGGACCGAGCGGGAGATCGGGCTGCCGGACGAGGCGTCCTGGCAGGCGGCGGTCATGCCGTACCCGGTGCTGGTGCGGCTGGCGAACTACTACTACGCGGTCATGCACTTCGCCGTCATGCTCGCTGTGCTGCTCTGGGTCTTCCTGCGGCACCGGGAGCGCTACGCGTGGGTGCGCAACACCGTGGTGATCACCACCGCGATCTGTCTGCTGGTGCAGTTCATCCCGGTGGCGCCGCCGCGGATGCTGCCGCAGAGCGGGTTCGTCGACGTGGCCGCGGAGTACGGGCAGTCGGTGTACGGCGGCGCGGTCGGCGGGGTGGTGGTGGCCGACCAGCTGTCGGCGATGCCCTCGGTGCACGTCGCCTGGTGCGTGCTGGTGGCGGTCGCGGTGGTGCGGGTGTCGCGGAGTCCGTTCCGTTGGCTGATGGTGCTGCACCCGGTGCTGACGGTCTCGGTGGTCGTGGTGACCGCCAACCACTTCTGGGCGGACGGCATCGTCGCCGTCTCGATCCTGCTGTTCGCCTACGCCGTCCTGGCGTTGGCGGCACGGCGGCGGGGTCGGGTCTCCGTCGAGACGACGGAGACCCGACCCCGCACCGGTGCCGAGGACCGGCCGAAGGCGGACCGGCCCAGGCAGGTCACTTGACCGGCAGGGCGAGCTTCCCCCAGGAGCCGTTGCTCAGCGCGGAGGTGGCCCAGTACCAGGCGACGAGCCCGGCTACGGCCGCGATCCAGCCGGCGGCCTTGCCGAGGCCGCTGTAACCGCCGAAGACCGCGATGGCGCTCAGCGCGAGGGAGAGCGTGAACAGGCCGTAGACGGCGCGGCTGAACAGGCCCGCGCCCCAACTGGCGGCGGTGAGGCTGAGGGCGAGCAGGGCCCACAGCAGCAGGAACAGGCCGGCGGCGTTCTTGCTCGCGCCGCCCGCCACCGACCAGGTCGCCCAGAAGGCACCGAGGCTGGTGAAGGCGGTTCCGGTGAAGCCCTCGCCGCGGCGGAGCTGCCAGAGACCCGCGATGAAGAGGGTGACGCCGCCGAGCAGGTGGGCGAGGTGGGCCGCGTCCCCGACGCCGGTGCCGTGCAGGATCCCGGTGGAGAGCAGACCGTAGGCGAGCAGTGTCAGGCCGAGGGCGAGGTAGCCGAGGTTACCCGCGTCGGCTCCGGTGGAGCGGGCGTTCGTTGCCCCGGTAGCGTCGTTGCTCACCGGAGGCTCCTTTCACTCTGGGCGCGCGCAGGGCGCAGTGACGCTGTGGTGTGGTGTCGAGGAGTGGATGCGCGCGACCGCGCCGAGGGCGCACGGCTGTGAGCGTGCGCGGGCTGCGGTCAGAAGTGAGGTCGGAAATGGTGGGCCGGCGGAGAACCGCTGGTCACGTCCTCGCCGGGGAGATTCCCCGGCGAGATCGGTTTACCCGGCCTTGCTTGCTTGTACCCTTGTGAAGATAACAATTTGTGACTGCGTCAGCTGCGGGGTGCTCATGACTGACGCCGGTCACGACTGGCGATGCTCAGGACTGACGCCGGTCAGGACTGACGCTGGTGGGGCACCCGCAGGGTCAGGATCGCCATGTCGTCGGACGGCGGCTCCGGGGCGAAGCGTTCGACCGCGCGCTGCACCCGCATCGCGACCGCGCCGGCGGTCAGGCCGGTGCAGCCGGTGAGCACCTCGGCGAGGCCGTCGTCGCCCAACATCCGTCGGCCCTCCCGGCGTTCGGTGACGCCGTCGGTGACGCAGAGCAGGACTTCACCGGGGGAGAGCACCAGGTGCTCGGCGGTGAGCTCGAGGTCGTCCATGACGCCGAGCAGCGGCTGCGGGGTGGCGGCCCGGTCGACCTGGCCGTCGGTGCGCAGTCTCAGCGGCAGCGGGTGGCCGGCGCAGACCAGGGACAGTTCGGTGCTGCCGTCCGGGCGGGGCGTCAGTTCGCCGTAGAGCAGGGTGAGGAAGCGGCTGCGCGAACCCTCGTCCAGGATGGCCGCGTTGAGCCGGCGCAGCACCTGCGGGGCGTCCAGGCCCTCGCGGGCGAGCAGGCGCAGCGAGTGCCGGGCCAGGCCGGTGACGGAGGCGGCCTCGGGGCCGGTGCCGCAGACGTCGCCGATGGCGAAGCCGTAGGTGCCCTCGCGGATGGTGAACAGGTCGTAGAAGTCGCCGCCGACCTCGTTGCCCTCGCCCGCGGCCTGGTAGTAGACGTCCACCTCGACGCCCGGGATCTCGGGCAGGTCCGGCGGCAGCAGGCTGCGCTGCAGGGCCTGGCTGGTGGCGGTGCGCTCGGAGTAGAGGCGGGAGTTGTCGAGGGCGAGGGCGGCCCGGCGGGAGAGGTCCTCGGCGAGTTCGAGGATCTCCTGGCGGAACCGGACGCCGGCCGGGACGCCGAGGGCGAGCAGGCCGATGACCCGATTGCGGGCGGTCAGCGGCAGGACGACGGTCTCGCCGAGCAGGCCGGCGAGTTCGGGGCTGTCGGTGAGGCCCCGGGCGGCGGCGGTCTCGGTGGGCGTGGTCCAGAAGCGGACGCCGTGGGTGGGTCCGGCCCCGGGGGAGGGGGTCTTGTCGAGCAGGTCGCGCAGCGGGTCGATCCGGTCCTCGTCCTCGTGCAGGACGAAGGCGAGGCCGGCCGAGGAGCCGTGGTCGCCGTTGGTGTAGACGGCGCACCAGGAGGCGAGGGTGGGGACGGCCATCTGCGCCATCAGCGCGAGGGTCTGCTCGTGTTCGAGGGTGCCGGCCAGCAGGTCGGAGGCCTCGACGAGGAAGGAGAGCGAGCCGCGGCGCAGTCGTTCGAGCTCGGTCAGCCGGGTGCTCTCGACGGCCAGGGCGACCCGGTCGGCGGCGAACTGCAGGCGCAGCGCGTCCTCGTTGTCGTAGCGGCCGGGGGCGGCGGTGGCGATGCCGAGCGAGCCGATGAGGCGGCCCTCGACCTTGAGCGGGACGGTGACCAGGGAGCGCATGCCGCTGCCGGCCAGCAGGGGCAGGCCGGTGGGGCGGGCGGTGAGGTCCTCGTGGACGGAGGGCAGCCGGGCGGAGTCGTAGCGGTTGCCGGTCCCGACCGGGAAGCGGGCATGCCGACGGTGCCCGGTGGTGAGGCCGGTGGCGGCGCGGACCTCGAACTCGGTCTCGTCGTCGGTGGTGAGCAGCAGGTAGGCGGCGTCGGCGTCGAGCAGGTCGCGGGCGCGTTCGACCGTGCGCTGGAGCAGGGTGTCGAGGTCGTCGGTGACGACCGGGCCGGCCAGCAGGTCGAGCCGGGGTCCGGCCGCGTCGGCGCGCTCGCCGGGCAGGGCGCGGGCGGGGGAGCGCAGCACGGCGCGGTCGGGTTCGAGGACGAGCAGGCAGAGGGTGGAGGGGACGCCCTCGGTGTCGCGCACGCGCACCTGGACGCCGTACACCTCGACCTCCTCGCCGTCGGGCAGCCGCAGGCCGTAGCCGCCCTCCCAGCGGGCCAGCCGGAGGGTGTCGGTGAGGCCGGGGCCGTGGCCGGGGGTCTGCGGCCAGACCGCGAGGTCGGCCCAGGGGCGGCCGAGGACGGTGGCGGCGGGGTGGTGGAAGAGCGCCTCGGCGTCGGGGTTCCAGGCCAGCACGCGGCCGTCCTCGTCGAGCTGGACGACGGCGACGTGCACCGGTCCGGGGCCGCTGGGCAGGTCGCTGCCGGGGGTGGCCGGAACGGCGTAGCGGGTGCCGGTCACGTGTGCGGGCAGGGTGAGCCGGAACCAGACGGTCTTCTGCCCGGCCGCGTACTCGACGCCCCAGCGCTCGGCGAGCGCGGAGCACATCAGCAGGCCGCGACCGCCCTCGCCGTCGGGGTCGGCGTAGCGGTCGGAGGCGGAGACCGGCCCGTCGCCGAGGGAGGGCAGGCCGCGCTCGGGGTGGTGGTCGGTGACCTCGATCCGGACGGTCTGCTCCTCGCGCAGGCAACAGACCTCGGCGGCGGTGCCGGCGTGCACGACGGCGTTGGTGACGAGTTCGCTGACCAGGACGACGGCGTCGTCGACGACCTCGGGCAGGCCCCAGCCGAGCAGCGCGTCCCGGACGAAGCCCCGGGCGGCGGCCGCGGACCGGCCGTCGGGGTCGAAGGTGGCGGCTGCGCGCGCGGTGACCACGTTGCCACTTCTCCTCTGCTGCTCTGGCCCTGACTGTCCGGGGTGCGGCGCCGACCTCCCCGGGCGCGCCGTCGGGGTGAGCGGCGGCGCTGGGTCGGGTCGTGGCCCGGTGCAGCGCTCCACCCTACTTTCCGCTTGGTTCCCCGTGAGGGCGGGGCCGTGAAACAGGCACCTGAGGGTGATTCTGCCCACCTGTTTCGGACGGTGCGGGGACAACCGAGCGCAACCGGCCGTATACCCGGCGCCAGTACTGCCAGACTGGGGGGTCCGCGACGGCCGGTGGGAGCAGTACGGTCGTGTGGGTGCCGGTGGTCCGGAGGGTCCGGCCGGTACGCAGCCCAGCCGGGCCGGTGCCAGGGTTCGTGCCGTTCCGGCACGGCGGTCACCGGACAGTTCACACGATGTGGGAGGGGCCCGTTGAGTTCGGCCATCAAGGACGCCACCAAGGACGCAACCGGTACGACGCCGCCCGCGCCGCGCGGCGGGCGGTCCGGGACCGCGCCGCGGATCGCGGCCGGCCGGCGACCGGGCCACAACCGCAGCGCGGAGCCCGCCGAGCTGCGCAAGCTGCTGGCCGCGCTGACCGCGATGCGGGACGGCAACTTCCGGCGCCGGCTGACGGTCCCGGGTGACGGGCCGCTGGCGGAGATCGCCGCGGTGTTCAACGAGGTCGCCGAGCGCAACCAGCACCTGACCGGTGAACTGGCCCGGGTGCGGCGGGCGGTGGGTCGCGAGGGCCGGCTGAACGAGCGGCTGGAGACCGGTGCGGGCGAGGGCGCCTGGATGGCGGCCGTCGACAACTGCAACGCGCTGATCGACGACCTGGCCCGTCCGATGGCCGAGGTGGGCCGGGTGCTGACCTCGATCGCCGAGGGCGACCTGGACCAGAAGATGGAGCTGCGCTCGCTGCACAGCAACGGGGTGAGCCACCCGCTGCGCGGCGAGTACCTGAAGATCGGCCGGACCGTCAACGGACTGGTGGACCAGCTCTCGGAGTTCACCGACGAGGTGACCCGGGTGGCCCGCGAGGTGGGCACCGAGGGCAAGCTCGGCGGGCAGGCCAAGGTCCGCAGCGTGTCCGGCAGTTGGAAGGACCTGGCGGACTCGGTCAACACCATGGCGGGCCGGCTGACCGCGCAGGTGCGCAACATCGCCCAGGTGACCACGGCGGTGGCCAAGGGCGACCTGTCCCGCAAGGTGACCGTCGACGTGGCCGGCGAGATGCTGGAGCTGAAGAACACCGTCAACACGATGGTGGACCAGCTGAACGGCTTCGCCGCGCAGGTCACCACGGTGGCCCGGGACGTCGGTACGGAGGGGCGGCTCGGCGGTCAGGCGCAGGTGCCGGGCGTGGCCGGGGTGTGGCGCGAGCTGACCGACTCGGTGAACTTCATGGCCGACAACCTGACCGGCCAGGTGCGCAACATCGCCCAGGTGACCACGGCGGTGGCGCGCGGGGACCTCTCGCAGAAGATCGAGGTGGACGCGCGCGGCGAGATGCTGGAGCTGAAGAACACCATCAACACGATGGTGGACCAGCTCTCCGGCTTCGCTGAACAGGTGACCCGGGTGGCCCGCCAGGTGGGCACCGAGGGGCGGCTCGGCGGTCAGGCCCAGGTGCCCTGGGCGGCCGGGGTGTGGCGGGACCTGACCGACAACGTCAACTTCATGGCGAACAACCTGACCGACCAGGTGCGCAACATCGCCCAGGTGACCACCGCGGTCGCCAAGGGCGACCTGTCGCAGAAGATCCAGGTGGACGCGCGCGGGGAGATCCTGGAGCTGAAGAACACCATCAACACGATGGTCGACCAGCTCTCCTCCTTCGCCGACGAGGTGACCAGGGTGGCCCGGGACGTCGGCACCGAGGGCATCCTCGGCGGTCAGGCGAGCGTGCCCGGGGTGTCCGGGACGTGGAAGGACCTGACCAACAGCGTCAACCTGATGGCCAACAACCTGACCAGTCAGGTCCGCAACATCGCCGAGGTGACCACGGCGGTGGCGCGCGGCGACGTGTCGAAGAAGATCACCGTCGACGCCCGGGGCGAGATCCTGGAGCTGGTGACCACCGTCAACACCATGGTCGACCAGCTGTCGGCCTTCGCCGACGAGGTCACGCGGGTGGCCCGCGAGGTGGGCACCGAGGGCATCCTGGGCGGCCAGGCGCGGGTGCGCGGGGTGTCGGGGATCTGGAAGGACCTGACCGACAACGTCAACTTCATGGCCTCGAACCTGACCGGACAGGTGCGCAACATCGCCGAGGTCGCCTCCGCGGTGGCCCGCGGCGACCTCTCCAAGAAGATCACCATCGATGCCCAGGGCGAGATCGCGACGCTCGCCGGGACCCTGAACACCATGGTCGACCAGCTGTCCGCGTTCGCGGTGGAGGTCACCAGGGTGGCCCGCGAGGTCGGCACCGACGGCACCCTGGGCGGTCAGGCGAGCGTGCCGGGCGTGGCCGGCATCTGGAAGGACCTGACCGACAACGTCAACCAGATGGCCAACAACCTCACCGGCCAGGTCCGCAACATCGCGCTGGTGATCACGGCGGTCGCCCGCGGTGACCTCTCGCAGAAGATCGACGTCGACGCGCGCGGCGAGATCCTCCAGCTGAAGACCAACATCAACACCATGGTCGACCAGCTCTCCGCCTTCGCCGACGAGGTCACCCGGGTCGCCCGCGAGGTGGGCACCGACGGGCGGCTCGGTGGCCAGGCCCGGGTGCCCGGGGTGGACGGCACCTGGCAGGACCTCACCGAGTCGGTGAACGAGCTGGCCAACAACCTGACCCGGCAGGTGCGTGCGATCGCCCAGGTCGCCACCGCGGTGACCAGGGGCGACCTGAGCCTGCGGATCGACGTGGACGCCGCCGGGGAGCTCGACGAGCTCAAGGACAACATCAACCAGATGATCGCCAACCTGCGCGAGACCACCCGCACCAACCAGGAGCAGGACTGGCTCAAGACCAACCTGGCCCGGATCTCCGGCCTGCTGCAGGGCCGCCGGGACCTCGAGGCGGTCGCCTCGCTGATCATGACCGAGCTGACCCCGGTGGTCTCCGCCCAGCACGGCGCCTTCTTCCTCGCCCAGCCGGCCGGCCGCACCGCCGAACTGATCACCGAGGACGACGACGAGAACGACACCGTGCTGCGCCTGATCGGCAGCTACGGCTACCAGCGGCGGGCGATGCCGACCACCTTCCGGCCGGGCGAGTCGCTGATCGGCCAGGCGGCGGTGGAGAAGCGGGCGATCATCGTCAAGGAGGCGCCGCCCGGGTACCTCAAGATCGCCTCCGGCCTCGGCGAGGCCTCGCCGACCCACATCGTGGTGCTGCCGGTGCTGTTCGAGGGCCGGCTGCTGGGCGTGATCGAGCTGGCCACCTTCAGCTCCTTCACCACCGTCGCGCTGGACTTCCTCAACCAGATCGCCGACCTGATCGGCGTCACCGTCAACACCATCAGCGTCAACACCAAGACCGAGGGCCTGCTGCTGGAGTCCCAGCGGCTCACCGCCGAACTCTCCATGCGGTCCGCCGAATTGGAGGCGCGTCAGGAGGAACTGGAGCGCACCAACGAGGAGTTGCAGGAGAAGGCCGAGCAACTCGCCCAGCAGAACCGCGACATCGAGATCAAGAACAGCGAGATCGAGGAGGCCCGGCAGGTCCTGGAGGAGCGCGCCGAGCAGCTCGCCCTGGCCTCCCGGTACAAGAGCGAGTTCCTCGCCAACATGTCGCACGAGCTGCGCACCCCGCTCAACTCGCTGCTGATCCTGGCCAAGCTGCTCTCCGACAACAACGAGGGCAACCTCTCGCCCAAGCAGGTCGAGTTCGCCGACACCATCCACGGCGCCGGCTCCGACCTGCTCCAGCTGATCAACGACATCCTGGACCTGTCCAAGGTCGAGGCCGGCAAGATGGACGTCCGCCCGAGCCGGATCGCCCTGGTCCAGCTGGTCGACTACGTCGAGGCCACCTTCCAGCCGGTCGCCGTCGACAAGAACCTGGACTTCGCGGTGCGGGTCTCGCCCGCCCTGCCGGTCACCCTGCACACCGACGAGCAGCGGCTCCAGCAGGTGCTGCGCAACCTGATCTCCAACGCGGTCAAGTTCACCGACAACGGCGGCGTCGACTTCTCGATCAGCCCGGCCGGCCGGGACGTCCCGCAGCACGTGCGCGAGCGGCTGCTGGAGTTCGGCTCGATCCAGGGTCCGGACGACGAGCTGATCGCCTTCTCGGTCTCCGACACCGGCATCGGCATCCCCGGCAACAAGCTGCGGGAGATCTTCGAGGCGTTCAAGCAGGCCGACGGCACCACCAGCCGCAAGTACGGCGGCACCGGCCTCGGCCTGTCGATCAGCCGCGAGATCGCCCGGCTGCTCGGCGGCGAGATCCACGCCGAGAGCGAGCTGGGCGAGGGCTCGACCTTCACGCTCTACCTGCCGCTGCGCACCGACGCCCCGGACGCGCCCGCCGAGCGGCCGGTCGAGCGGCCGGCCACCCCGAACCCGCCGGCGCCGCGCGCCTCGGTCGGGGTGACCCCGGTGGGCCTGCCGGTGCCGGTCGGCGAGAGTCCGGCCGACCACTGGGCCCAGGAGGTCCGGGAGATGGCCGAGGAGCGCCGCCGCGGGGCGATGGAGCGCCGGCGCAACGCCGCCCTGGAGAGCGCCGCCGCGCCCCGGGTGGTGGAGCCCGTGCAGCAGCCCCGCCCGGTCCGCGGCGACACCCGCTTCGACGGCCAGCAGGTGCTGATCGTGGACGACGACGTGCGCAACGTGTTCGCCCTGACCAGCGTGCTGGAACAGCACGGGCTGACCGTGCTGTACGCGGAGAACGGCCGCGAGGGCATCGAGATGCTGGAGCAGCACGAGCACGTGGCGCTGGTCCTGATGGACATCATGATGCCGGAGATGGACGGCTACGCGACCACCGAGGCGATCCGCCGGATGCCCCAGTTCGCCGGTCTGCCGATCATCGCGCTGACCGCCAAGGCCATGAAGGGCGACCGGGAGAAGTCGCTGCAGGCGGGCGCCACCGACCACATCACCAAGCCGGTGGAGACCGACCACCTGCTGTCGGTGATGTCGGAGTGGCTGAACGGCGACCGCGCGCGCGAGTGAGTGGAGCGGGTGAGCCGCCGACGGGCGCGGACCCCGGGTTCGCGCCCACCGGCCCGCCGGTTTGCTGGCGGTCGGGCCCGGGAACCCGGTAGGGTCACCGATCGTTGCGAACAGTGACCGGATGGCGACACGCTGCTGAGCGTACGCCGGAGCACTGACCGCGCGCGGCTCCGGATCGGGTCACGACGGAGCGATGTGCCGGGCGAGGGGGTGCGGCTAGCATGACCGGGGTAGCGGTGGGCAGTACGCGAGTGCCCACACCGGGCGGCAGGCAGGCGACAGGAGGGCGAGCCCCGATGCAGAAGGCGAAGATCCTCCTGGTCGACGACCGGCCGGAGAACCTCCTGGCGCTGGAGGCGATCCTGTCCGCCCTGGACCAGACGCTGGTGCGCGCCGCCTCCGGCGAGGAGGCGCTCAAGGCGCTGCTGACCGACGACTTCGCGGTGATCCTGCTGGACGTCCAGATGCCCGGGATGGACGGCTTCGAGACCGCCGCCCACATCAAGCGCCGCGAGCGCACCCGGGACATCCCGATCATCTTCCTGACCGCGATCAACCACGGCCCGCACCACACCTTCCGCGGCTACGCGGCGGGCGCGGTGGACTACATCTCCAAGCCCTTCGACCCGTGGGTGCTGCGCGCCAAGGTCTCGGTCTTCGTCGACCTGTACGTCAAGAACTGTCAGCTGAAGGAGCAGGCCGCGCTGCTGCGGCTGCAGCTGGAGGAGGGCGGCGGCGAGCAGCCGGCCCTCGGCGGGGCGCTGCTCGGCGAGCTGTCCGCGCGGCTGGCGGCGGTCGAGGAGCAGGCGGAGGCGCTGGGCAAGCAGCTGGACGGGTCCGAGGACGCCGGGGTGGCCGCCACCGCGGCGCACCTGGAGCGCAAGCTCGTCGGCCTGCGCCGGGCCCTGGACGCGATGCGCCCGGGCACCGCGTAGACCGACCGTCGGATGTTCACCCGTCCGGGTGGTTCTGTTGCTGCGGACGGGTGAAGGACGATCAGTGTGACGGTGTGTCTGCGACACGTCCGGGAGCCCCGGCTCGGCCGCGTGGGCACGGGTCGTCGACCCCGGTAGGCTGCTGACCCATGGCCACTCGTACGCCCGGAAACGCCGCACGCAAACCGAGTCCGGGACCGTCCAAGAAGGCCGCGGCCAAGGCCCCGGGCAAGCCGCCCGCCAAGAAGGCGGCCGCCCGCAGGGCCCCCGCGAAGAAGGCGGCCGCCAAGTCGGCCCCGCCACCCCCGCCGCGCCGGTCCGTGCTGATGAGCGCCCTCAACGCGCTCGCGAGCCCGATCGCCGCGATCTTCCGCGGCTTCGGCGACGGCGCCAAGAACCTCCACCCGGCCCACCGCAAGGACGGGCTCGGGCTGCTGCTGTTCGCGCTCGCGCTGGTGGTCGCCGCCGGCACCTGGTTCAGCTCGGAGGGCTGGCTGAACGGGGCGGCCACCGCCGTGGTGTCCGGGCTGTTCGGGCGGCTCGACGTGCTGGTGCCGTTCCTGCTGGCCGGGATGGCGATCCGGCTCTGGCGCCACCCGGAGCTGCCGGAGGCCAACGGCCGGATCGTGATCGGGCTGAGCACGCTGCTGATCGGCATCCTCGGCCTGGTCCACATCGGCTGCGGCGCGCCCTCGATGGGCAGCGGCGCCACCCGGATAAGGGCGGCCGGCGGGATCGTCGGCTGGGCCGCGTCCACCCCGATGATGGCCGCCGCCGGCGCGGTGCTGGCCGTGCCGCTGCTCCTGCTGCTGGCCTTCTTCGGCCTGCTGGTGGTCACCGCCACCCCGGTCAACCGGATCGGCGAGCGGGTGCGCGGGATGGGGATGAGGCTCGGCGTGGTCGAGCCCGGGCCCGAGGACGAGCTGCACCGGGGGCGTACGCCGGAGCGCGAGCTGTCCACCGATCCGCCGGAGGACGCCGACCCGGACGCGCTGCCCTTCACCGTGGACACCGACGGTGACGACCCGGGCGACGAGGTCGCCGCCCGCCGGCGCCGCCGCCGGCGCAAGCAGGCCGTCGAGGACGACGAGCCGGAGGCCGTCCGCGTCTCCCTGGACAAGGAACCGCTGGACCCGTACGCCACCCGCGACCTCGCCGCCGGCGCGGCCGCCGACCTGGACGGCGCACTGGTCTACGGCGTGCCCGCCTCCTCGGCGGTGGCGGACATGATGCACCAGGTCAAGGACCTCACCGCGGCGCCGGAGGAGCCCGCCGTCCCGGCCGCCCGCAGCGGCGGCCCGGGCGCGCCCGCGGAGCACGGCCCGGCGCCGGTGCGGATGGAGCAGCTCCAGCTCGGCGAGGGCGTCACCTACGCGCTGCCCTCGCTCGACCTGCTGGAGCGCGGCGGCCCGGCCAAGGCCCGCAGCGCCCTCAACGACGAGGTGGTCGCCCAGCTCACCGGCACCTTCGCCGAGTTCAAGGTGGACGCGAAGGTCACCGGCTTCACCCGCGGCCCGACGGTCACCCGCTACGAGGTCGAGCTCGGCCCGGCCGTCAAGGTGGAGCGGATCACCGCGCTCGCCAAGAACATCGCGTACGCGGTGGCCAGCCCGGACGTGCGGATCATCAGCCCGATCCCGGGCAAGTCCGCGGTCGGCATCGAGATCCCCAACCGGGACCGGGAGATGGTCAACCTCGGCGACCTGCTGCGCTCGCGCACGGCCGCCGAGGACACCCACCCGATGGTCGTCGGCATGGGCAAGGACGTCGAGGGCCACACCGTGATGGCCAACCTCGCCAAGATGCCGCACATCCTGGTGGCCGGTGCGACCGGCGCGGGCAAGTCGTCCTGCATCAACTGCCTGATCACCTCGATCCTCGCCCGGGCCACCCCGGACGAGGTGCGGATGGTGCTGGTCGACCCCAAGCGGGTCGAGCTGACCGCGTACGAGGGCATCCCGCACCTGATCACGCCGATCATCACCAACCCCAAGAAGGCCGCCGAGGCCCTCCAGTGGGTGGTGCGCGAGATGGACATGCGCTACGACGACCTCGCGGCGTACGGCTTCCGGCACGTGGACGACTTCAACGCGGCGGTGCGGGCCGGCAAGGTCACCCCGCCGCTGGGCAGCGAGCGGGAGCTCAGGCCGTACCCGTACCTGCTGGTGATCGTCGACGAGCTGGCCGACCTGATGATGGTCGCGCCGCGCGACGTCGAGGACTCGGTCGTCCGGATCACCCAGCTGGCCCGGGCGGCCGGCATCCACCTGGTGCTCGCCACCCAGCGGCCCTCGGTGGACGTGGTGACCGGTCTGATCAAGGCCAACGTGCCGTCCCGGCTGGCCTTCGCGACCTCCGCGATGGCCGACTCCCGGGTCATCCTGGACCAGCCCGGCGCGGAGAAGCTGATCGGCAAGGGCGACGCGCTGTTCCTGCCGATGGGCGCGAGCAAGCCGATCCGCATGCAGGGCGCGTTCGTCACCGAGGCGGAGATCGCCAGGGTGGTGCAGCACTGCAAGGACCAGCTGAGCGCCGTCTACCGGGACGACGTGATGGCCGGGGCCGGGCCGAAGAAGGAGATCGACGAGGAGATCGGCGACGACCTGGACCTGCTGATCCAGGCGGCCGAGCTGGTGGTCTCCACCCAGTTCGGGTCGACCTCGATGCTCCAGCGCAAGCTCCGGGTCGGCTTCGCCAAGGCGGGCCGGCTGATGGACCTGATGGAGTCGCGCGGCATCGTCGGTCCGAGCGAGGGCTCCAAGGCCCGCGACGTGCTGGTGAAGCCGGACGAGCTGGACGGGGTGCTGGTGACCCTGCGGGGCTGACGGGCCGTTGCTTCCGAGGGGTTCACTCGTTCGGGGGAGGGTAGGCGCGCTGGGGGGAACCGAATGCCCGTACGCCGCGTCACAGGCCGCGAAGCGCACCCCGGGGGCCGTGCGTGACCCCTGCTGACCGCCGGTCAGCGGGGGTGTGCCGCCGGTCGGAGTGGGCGCGTCGCATTCGGCCCGCTCCGCTTGAGAAACGATCCGCCCACGCCCCTAGACTGTTCCCCAGCAGGTGGCCATCCGCTCGAAAGGCGTGCCCCGTGACCATCGGCAAGTCCTCCGACCGCGAGAACGCCCCGTCACCCGTCGAGCCGACCGACGACGCCGTGCCGGCGGCCGATGCCCCGAGCATCGGCCGGGTGCTGTCCGCCGCCCGGATCGAGGCGGGACTCACGGTGGACCAGGTGAGTACCTCGACCCGGGTGCGGGTGCCGATCGTCCACGCCATCGAGGAGGACGACTTCGACCGCTGCGGCGGCGACTTCTACGCCCGCGGGCACATCCGGGCGATCGCCCAGGCGGTCGGCGCCGACGGCGAGGCGCTGGTCGCCCGCTACGACGCCGCGCACGGCGGCTCGCCGGCCTCCAAGCGCCCGGCCACCCAGCTGATCGACAGCGGCCCGATCAAGGTGCCCGGCCGCAGCCGGCCGAACTGGGCGGCGGCCATGGTCGCCGCGATCGTCGCGGTGGTCGCCCTGATCGGCTTCAACCTGGTGAGCGGCAAGAGCGGCCACACCGGCACCGGCTCCGCCAGCGCGCCGCTGCCCAGCGGCTCCGGCACCGGCTCGGTCGCCCCGGTCACGCCGACCGTCCAGCCGTCGGCGCCCGCGCCGAGCGCCGCGGCGATCGCCGCCGTCCCGGCCGACAAGGTCACCGTGAAGCTGGTCGCCCAGGGCACCAGCTGGGTCTCCGCAACGGACGGCAACGGCAAGTCGCTGTTCCAGAACAACATCAGCGACGGCCAGGACCAGACCTTCACCGACCCCAAGCAGATCAAGCTGGTGCTCGGCAACGGCGGGGCCGTGCACGCGTACGTCAACGGCAAGGACCTCGGCGTCCTCGGCAAGGACGGCCAGGTGGTGCACGTCACGTACACCCCCGGAGACCCGCAGGCGGGCTGACCACAGCGGCCCGCGGGGGCCGGTGATGATCAGCTGATCCGTGGCTCGCGGCCTCCGGGGCGAACGGCACCGGAGGCCGCGCGTTAATCTTGGGCCTATGCCTGAACGCCGCACTGTCGCCCTTGTCACGCTCGGATGCGCCCGCAACGAGGTGGACTCCGAGGAACTCGCCGGGCGACTGGAAGCCGACGGCTGGTTGCTCGTCGACGACGCCGCCGAGGCCGATGTCGCCGTCGTCAACACCTGTGGCTTCGTCGAAGCCGCCAAGAAGGACTCCGTCGACGCCCTGCTCGAGGCCAACGACCTCAAGGGGCACGGCCGCACCCAGGCCGTCGTCGCGGTCGGCTGCATGGCCGAGCGGTACGGCAAGGAGCTCGCCGACGCGCTGCCCGAGGCCGACGGGGTGCTCGGCTTCGACGACTACGCGGACATCTCCGACCGCCTGCAGACCATCCTCTCCGGCGGCCACCACGCCCCGCACATCCCGCGCGACCGCCGCAAGCTGCTGCCGATCAGCCCGGCCGAGCGGCAGTCCGCCGCCGAGGCCGTCGCACTGCCCGGCCACGGCGCCGAGGCCGCCGCCGAGCCGATCGCCGACCTGCCCGAGGGCCTCGCCCCGGCCTCCGGCCCGCGCACCCTGCGCAAGCGGCTGGACGACAGCCCGGTCGCCTCGGTCAAGCTCGCCTCCGGCTGCGACCGGCGCTGTTCCTTCTGCGCCATCCCGGCCTTCCGCGGCTCCTTCATCTCCCGCCGCCCCTCCGACGTGCTGCACGAGGCCCAGTGGCTGGCCGGGCAGGGCGTCCGCGAGATCGTCCTGGTCAGCGAGAACAACACCTCGTACGGCAAGGACCTCGGCGACATCCGGCTGCTGGAGACGCTGCTCGGCGAGATCGCCGCGATCGAGGGCGTCGAGCGGGTGCGGGTCTCCTACCTGCAGCCCGCCGAGATGCGCCCCGGCCTGATCGACGCGATGACCGGGACCGCAGACGTGGTGCCCTACTTCGACCTGTCCTTCCAGCACTCGGCGCCCGCCGTGCTGCGCCGGATGCGCCGCTTCGGCTCCACCGACCAGTTCCTGGAGCTGCTCGGGACCATCCGGGACAAGGCCCCGCAGGCCGGCGCCCGGTCCAACTTCATCGTCGGCTTCCCCGGTGAGACCGAGGAGGACTTCGCCGAGCTGGAGCGCTTCGTCACCCACGCCGGGCTGGACGCGATCGGCGTCTTCGGCTACTCCGACGAGGACGGCACCGAGGCCGCGACCTACGACGGCAAGCTGCCCGAGGAGGTCGTCGCCGAGCGGCTGGCCCGGCTGAGCCGGCTCGCCGAGGAGATGACCGCCCAGCGCGCCGAGCAGCGGATCGGCACCGAGGTCGAGGTGCTGATCGAGTCGATCGAGGACGGCGTGGTCGAGGGCCGCGCCGCCCACCAGGCCCCGGAGACCGACGGCCTGACCACCCTGCACGGCGTCGAGGACCCCGAGGTCGGGCAGTTCTGGCGGGCCACCGTGGTGGCCAGCGAGGGCGTCGACCTGATCGCCGAGGCGCTGGAACAGGTGCGACTGCCCGGGACCGCGGGAGCCGAGGCTCCGGGAGCCGGGGAATGACCAAGGGGCCCGGCGCCCCGGCCGCGGCCCACCCGGGCAGACCGGCGGCCGCCCTGCCGCCGGCGCCGGGTGTCTGGAACATCGCCAACGTGCTCACCATGGTCCGGCTGCTGCTGGTGCCGGTGTTCGTGGCGCTGCTGTTCGCCGACGGCGGGCACGACCCCAAGTGGCGTTCGGTCGCCTGGGCCTCCTTCGCCATCGCGATGATCACCGACCTGTTCGACGGCGAGCTCGCCCGCCGCAAGGGCCTGGTCACCGACTTCGGGAAGATCGCCGACCCGATCGCCGACAAGGCGATCATGGGCGCGGCGCTGATCGGCCTCTCGGTGCTCGGCGACCTGCCCTGGTGGGTCACCGTGGTGATCCTTGCCCGCGAGCTCGGCATCACCCTGATGCGCTTCTGGGTGATCCGCTTCGGGGTCATCCCGGCCAGCCGCGGCGGCAAGCTCAAGACGCTGACCCAGGGCATCGCGGTCGGCATGTACGTGCTGGACCTGCACGGGTGGCTGGCCACCGGGCGGGCGGTCCTGATGGGCCTGGCGGTGCTGCTGACCGTCGGCACCGCGCTGGACTACGTCGGGCAGGCGCTGCGACTGCGCCGCGAGGGCATGGCCGCGGAGCACGCGGACCGGTAGGGAACGGGAGACCTTCGGTGGGGGACTACGAGCTGGCCGAGCGGGTGCACGCCGCGCTGCGGGCCGAGGGCGGCACCCTGGCCGTCGCCGAGTCGCTGACCGGCGGGCTGCTGGCCGCCGCCCTGGTGGACGTCCCCGGGGCCTCCGCGACCTTCCGCGGGTCGGTCACCGCGTACGCGACCGAGCTGAAGGCCTCGGTGCTGGGGGTGGACGAAGGCCTGTTGGACGTGTACGGTCCGGTCCACCCGGTGGTGGCCCGGCAGATGGCCGAGGGCGTGCGCGGGCTGCTGGGGGCCACGTACGGGATCGCGACGACCGGGGTGGCCGGTCCTGAACCGCAGGACGGGCAGCCGGTGGGCACGGTACACCTGGCGGTCGCGGGCCCGGGGGGAACTCTGGTCAGTTCGCCCCTGCTGTCGGGCGCTCGTGCCACAATCCGTCACGGAGCGGTGACCGCCGCACTGGAGCTGCTCGTCGGCCGGCTCGACGGCCGGAACTGACGGACCTCCAGCGGACCGGGATCCGTCGAACCGGCGTACGGGTATGGCTCAGCTGGAGGATCGTGTTACATCCAACGGCCTGGTTGGGCAGAAACCAGGTGGCGAACGAGTTGCGTGACGGTGGCCGGGTGGGCCAGGTCGGGTACCACGAGGGGCCCGCGAACCCGGGTGCGACACCGGAACAAGGAGGGGGACGGCCTTGCAGCCCAGAGTGAACACGACCAGGGTCCCCGCACGCGAAGCGGGCAAGGCGGTACGGTGGGGGCGTGACATCTCGATCCGCAGTCCGAGGAGGGAGGCACCGATGATCCTGCTCCGTCGCCTACTGGGCGATGTACTGCGTCGGCAGCGCCAGCGCCAGGGCCGCACACTTCGCGAGGTGTCGGCAGCCGCCAGGGTTTCGCTCGGGTACCTCTCCGAGGTCGAGCGGGGACAGAAGGAGGCCTCCTCGGAGCTGCTCTCCGCCATCTGCGACGCACTCGACGTCCGGATGTCCGAGGTCATGCGCGAGGTCAGCGACGAACTGTCGCTCGCCGAACTTGCGGCGATGGCCACCCTCTCCGAAGGTGATCTGCTGAGGCCGGTACTCGAACCGGTTCCGCTGCCCGCCCCCGGCGCCGACCGGGCGAACATGTCGCCCAAGGCCGCCGCGATGGACGTGGTCGCCGCCTGATCCGGCCTCGACACCCGGGTTCCCGAAGCCCGGGGCGAGCGGAGGAGGGCGGTCGTGCGGAGACTCGCGACGGTGCGCACGGTGGCCCGAATACGGCTGTGGGCGCGGCGGTCGCTGCCGTGGCCGACCCGCTGGGTCCTGGTGGTCCTCGCGGCCGGGCTCGCCTGGTGGCTGATGGCCGTCCGCGGGCAGCTGACCGACGGCGCGGTGCTGGGGCTGCTGGCGGCCGGTGGCTGGGGGCTCGGTCTCATCCCGGTCCACGCCGACCGGAACGCGACCGGACCGCTGCGACGCCGACGCCGGCGCGAGGAGGCGGTGGGCCGGGTGGAGGCACAACCGCCGCCGATCGGGTGAATCGACGTGGCCGGAGGCCGCGGGGTCGTTGACTCCGCGGCCTCCCGGCTTTCCGCGGCCTCCCGGCTTTCCGGGGCCTTCGGGGCCCGCTACGGGCGCAGCCGGAGCCCGCGGGGGGTGGCGTGGAAGCCGGCCTCCTCCAGGGCGCGGCCGAGGTCGGAGCCCAGGGCGGGCTCGCCGTTGGCCCGCTCGACCATGACGCTGCCGAGCGCGCCCGCGCGGACCGCCCCGGCGAGCGCCCCGGCGGCCAGCGCGACCGTCGCCCCGTCCTCCGGCCAGGCCAGCAGGGACTTGCCGCCCCGCTCCACGTACAGCGCCAGCTCGCCGTCCACCAGAACCACCAGGGCGCCCGCCTTGCGGCCCGGGCGGTGCGCCCTGGGCTCCTTGGCCCCCGGGGCGGCGGGCGGCTCGGGCCAGGGCAGCGCGGCGCCGTAGGCGTTCGCCGGATCGGCGGCGGCCAGCACCAGCAGCTGCGGCGGCTCGGCGGCCGGCCCGGCCGGCCACTCGGTGGCGCGGGCCCGCTCCAGCCGGCCGTTGACCGAACGCAGCCGGTCGGCCGCGCCCTCCATGGCGAACTGGGCGCCGCCCAGGCCCTCGACGAAGTAGCCCCGGCGGGCCCGGCCGCGCTCCTCCATCGCGGCGAGCACCCGGTAGACCCCGGCGAAGCCGCCGGGCACCCGTTCGGCCGCCACCGTGCCGCGGGTGAGCAGGCCGTGCCGGTCCAGCAGGCTCTGCGCCTGGGCGGTGGCCCGGACCGTCGGATCGGCGGCGAAGGCGGGCAGCAGCGACCAGCGCCCGGCCACCGTCGGCGGGCCGCTGCGCAGGGCGCCGCCGGGCCGGCCGAAGGCGCGGCCGGCGCCGCCGTAGCGGCCGCGCGGGGTGGCCCGGGTCGCCCGGTGGGCGGTGGCGCCGGGCGTCCGGCCGGAGCCGAGCAGGGCGCGCAGCGGGGCCAGGGTGTCATTGCTGACGTACCCGGCCCAGACCAGGTCCCAGAGGGCCTCGACCACCTCCGGTTCCGGCGTCTCCTCCGGCAGCTGCTGGACGAGCTGGCGGAAGAACAGGCCGTAGCCGCCGGCGAGTGCCTGCAGCAGAGCGCTGTGCAGCGGGGTGAGCGCGGGCGGCACGGGCTCGGGGCGCAGCAGGTGGGCGTTCTCGGCCAGGTGCAGGCTGAGCCAGCCGTCCTTGCCGGGCAGCGCGCCCGCACCGCACCAGCCGATCTCGCCGGCCGCCATCAGCTCGTCCAGCAGACCGGGCGAGTAGTCGCCGAGCCGGGCCGGGAGGATCAGCTTCTCCAGGGCCGAGGCGGGCAGGGCGGTGCCCTGGAGCTGTTCGACCACCCGGAGCAGGCCGTCCGGGCCGCGCAGCCGGTGCCCGGCCAGGTGCTGCCACTGCGGCAGGAAGGCGGCCAGGGCGCGCGGCGGGACGGGTTCGACCTCCTGGCGCAGGGCGGCCAGCGAGCGGCGGCGCAGCCGGCGCAGCACCTCGGCGTCGCACCACTCGGGGGCGGTGTGCCACTCGGGGTCGGTCTGGCCTCCGGCCGGCCGGAACTGGCCCTGGACCAGGCGGCCGGCCGCGGTGAGGCGCTGCAGGGTGCCGGTGACGACGGCGGTGCCCAGGCCGTAGCGGGCGCCGGCCTCGGCGGCGGTGAACGGGCCGTGGGTGCGGGCGTGCCGGGCGAGCAGGTCGCCCAGCGGGTCCTTGACCGGCTCGGTGAAGGCCTCGGGGACGCCGACCGGCAGCGGGGTGCCGAGCGCGTCGCGCAGCCGTCCGGCGTCCTCGATCGCGGCCCAGCGCTGCTCGCCGGCGATCCGGACCTGGATCACCCTGCGGGCGGCCTCCAGCTCCAGGGCCCAGAGCGGCTCGGCGCCGCGGACGGTCAACTCGGCCTCGGTGAGCGGGCCGAGCAGGCGCAGCGCGTCGGCGACGCCCTCGGCGTCCTTGATCCGGCGCTCGGGGGTGAGGCGTTGGAGCTCGGCCTCCAGCTCGGCGAGCACCTGCGGGTCGAGCAGTTCGCTCAGTTCGGCCTGGCCGAGGAGCTCGGACAGCAGCCGGGAGTCGAGCGAGAGGGCGGCGGCCCGGCGTTCGGCGAGCGGGGAGTCGCCCTCGTAGAGGAACTGGGCGACGTAGCCGAACAGCAACGAGCGGGCGAAGGGCGAGGGTTCGGGGGTGGTGACCTCGACCAGGCGGACGGCGCGGGATTCGAGGTCCCCCATCAGCTCGACCAGGCCGGGGACGTCGAAGACGTCCTGCAGGCACTCGCGGACAGCCTCCAGGACGATCGGGAACGAGCCGTACTCGGAGGCGACTTCGAGCAGCTGGGCGGCGCGCTGGCGCTGCTGCCAGAGCGGGGTGCGGCGGCCGGGGTTGCGGCGGGGGAGCAGCAGGGCGCGGCCGGCGCACTCGCGGAAGCGGGAGGCGAACAGGGCGGAGCCGCCGACCTGTTCGGTGACCAGCTGCTCGATCTCGGTGGAGTCGAACAGCGCGGCGTCGGCGCCGACCGGGGCCTCGTCCGGGGCCGAACCGGCGGGTTGTGACGGGCTGCTGAAATCGAAGTCGGGGGAGAGCAGGTCCGCGTCGGGCAGGCGGAGCACGATGCCGTCGTCGGCGTGCATGACCTGCGGGTCCAGGCCGTGCTTCTCGCGCAGCCGGGCGCCGAGGGCGAGTGCCCAGGGGGCGTGCACCTGGGCGCCGAAGGGGGAGTGGATGACGATCCGCCAGTCGCCGAGCTCGTCCCGGAAGCGCTCGACCACGATGGTGCGGTCGTCCGGGAGGTGGCCGCAGGCGGCCCGTTGCTCGGCGAGGTAGTCCAGCAGGTTGGCGGCGGCCCAGTCGTCCAGGCCGGCCTGCTTGAGGCGCTCGGTGGCGGCCTCGGGCTGGAGGGTGCCCAGCTCGCGGGTGAACGCGCCGAGGGCGCGGCCGAGTTCGAGCGGGCGGCCGAGGGTGTCGCCCTTCCAGAACGGGAGCCGGCCGGGGACGCCGGGGGCGGGGGTGACCAGCACCTTGTCGTGGGTGATCTCCTCGATCCGCCAGGAGGTGGTGCCGAGGGTGAACACGTCGCCGACGCGGGACTCGTAGACCATCTCCTCGTCGAGTTCGCCGACCCTGCCACCGCCCTTCTTGGGGTCAGCCCCGGCGATGAAGACGCCGAACAGGCCGCGGTCGGGGATGGTGCCGCCGGAGGTGACGGCCAGGCGCTGGGCGCCGGGGCGGCCGGTCACCGTGCCGGCCACCCGGTCCCAGACCAGCCGGGGGCGCAACTCGGCGAAGGCGTCCGAGGGGTAGCGGCCGGCCAGCATGTCGAGCACGGCGTCGAAGGCGGACTGCGGGAGGGTGGCGAAGGGCGCGGCGCGGCGGACCACGGCGAGCAGCTCGTCCACCGGCCAGGCGTCCAGCGCCGTCATCGCGACCAGCTGCTGGGCGAGCACGTCCAGCGGGTTGCGCGGGATGCGCAGCGCCTCGATCCGGCCCGCCCGCATCCGCTCGGTGACCACGGCGGACTGCACCAGGTCCCCCCGGTACTTGGGGAAGAACACGCCGGTGGAGACGGCGCCGACCTGGTGGCCCGCCCGGCCGACCCGCTGCAGGCCGGAGGCGACCGAGGGCGGGGACTCGACCTGGACGACGAGTTCGACGGCGCCCATGTCGATGCCGAGCTCCAGACTGGAGGTGGCGACCACGGCGGGCAGCCGACCGGCCTTCAACTCCTCCTCGACGAGGGAGCGTTGCTCCTTGGAGACGGAACCGTGATGGGCCCGGGCGATGACCGCGGGCGCGCCCTTGGCGGCGCCCGAGCCGCCCATCAGCTGGGCCGGGGCGTGCGCCTCGGGGAAGACGGCGCCGGTGGCGCGCTCGTGGGCGATCTCGTTCAGCCGGTTGCACAGGCGCTCGGCCAGGCGGCGGGAGTTGGCGAAGACGATGGTCGAGCGGTGCGCCTCGACCAGGTCGACGATCCGCTCCTCGACGTGCGGCCAGATCGAGGCTCCCCCGGCCTGGCGGCTGGGAGGTGCCCCCAGGCGCTGCGGGTCGGAGTCGGCGGCGCCGCCGGTGGCCGGGGCGGCGGGCAGGTCGTCCAGGTCGGGGACCGGGACGACCACCGAGAGGTCGAACTCCTTGGCGGAGGCGGGCTGGACGACGGCGGCGCCGCGCTGGGGGCTGAGGAAGCGGGCCACCTCCTCGACCGGGCGGACCGTCGCGGACAGGCCGATCCGGCGGGCCGGGCGGTCCAGTAGCTCGTCCAGCCGCTCCAGGCTGAGCGCGAGGTGGGCGCCGCGCTTGGTGCCGGCGACGGCGTGGACCTCGTCCAGGATCACCGTGTCGATGCCCCGGAGTGCCTCCCGGGAGGCGGAGGTGAGCAGCAGGAAGAGCGACTCGGGGGTGGTGATCAGGATGTCCGGCGGGTGGGTCGCGAAGCGGCGGCGGTCGGCGGCCGGGGTGTCGCCGGAGCGGATGGCGACCTGGACCTCGGGCTCGGGCAGGCCGAGCCGGACGGCGGCCTGGCGCAGGCCGGTCAGCGGGGCGCGCAGGTTCCGCTCGACGTCCACGGCGAGGGCCTTGAGCGGGGAGACGTAGAGCACCCGGCAGCGGCGCTTGGGCTCGGCCGGGGGCGGGGTGCTGCTGAGCCGGTCGAGCGCGGAGAGGAAGGCGGCGAGCGTCTTGCCGGAGCCGGTGGGGGCGACCACCAGGACGTCGGTCTCCCGCTGGATGGCGCGCCAGGCCTCGGCCTGGGCGGTGGTGGGGGCGGAGAAGGCGCCGGTGAACCAGGCCCGGGTGGCCGGGGCGAAGCCGGCCAGCGGGTCGGCGGGCCCGGGGGCGTCGGGCCCGGGGGAGCCGGCGGGCGGGTTCGGGTGCTGGGGCGCCATGCCCCCATGGTGCCGGGTGGGACTGACAAGCGGGGGTGGGGCGCGAGGAGGGTGTAGCTGCGGGAGCGGGAATGATGATCCGCTCATATGGTGAGGAATCGGACGCGTGATCAATCCGTGACCGTGGCTGTGACGGCAGTCGAACGGCTGCCCGGCCGGAACCTCGACGGACCGACGAGCGGAGAGCGTGGGATGGCGCAGGCGCACCAGTCCGGCGGTCCCGGCCGCGCCGGCCGCCGACGCCGGGTCTGCGGGCCGGCCCGGGCGCTGCTCGCGATGCTGCTCACCGCCCTGGTGGTCGGCGGCGCCGTGCCGTACGTGTCGGGGCCCGGACGGGCGTACCTCAGCTACCTGGTGCTGGCCGCGCGGGAGGACGCCGCCGGCGCGGCCCGGGCCGGGGCGGAGAGCCTGGCGGCGGGCGGACGGGTGGTGCAGGAGTACCCGCAGATCGGCGCGGTGCTGGCGTACGCGACCGGCGGCTTCGCGGACCGGGTGCGGAACAGGCCGGGGATCGCCGCGGTCGGGGCGACCCGGACGGCTCCGGTGGTGGGGCCGCCGCGGGCGGTGGACGGGGCCGGGGACTTCGCGGCGGGGGTGCGGCGCGGGGGCTCGGACGGGTGGGGCGGGGGATCCGGGCGTTCGGACGGGGCTTCGGACGGGCGGGTCAGGGGGACGGCCACGGTGCCCGATCCGGGGGAGGGCGGGGCCTGGAACCTCGCCATGCTGCACCAGGGGGCGGGGCCGGGGTCGACCGGTGACGGCGCCGGCGGCGTGCCGGGCCCGGAGGCGATGCGCAAGGTGCTGGTCGCGGTGCTGGACTCGGGCGTGGACGACACCCACCCGGACCTGCGGGCGGCCGTCGACCCGAAGGCCTCGGCCTCCTGCGCCGACGGTCGGCCGGACGCGCGCACCGGTGCCTGGCGGCCGGAGCCCGGGGTGGAGGAGGGCGGGCACGGCACCCACGTCGCCGGGATCATCGGCGCGGCCCGGGACGGGCAGGGCGTCACCGGCGTCGCCCCGGGGGTGCAGATCGCCGCCGTCCGGCTGCTCGGGCCGCTCGGGCAGTACTACGCGGAGAACATCGTGTGCGGCATGCTCTGGGCGGCCGACCACGGGGCCAAGGCGATCAACGACAGCTACTTCGCCGACCCGTGGAAGTACAACTGCCCCGGGGACCGGGACCAGGCGGCGCTGATCGCGGCCGTCGGCCGGGCCGTCGGGTACGCCCAGCGCAAGGGCGCGGTGGTGGTCGCCTCGGCCGGCAACGACGGGCAGGACCTCGGCGCGGCCCGGACCGACGAACGCAGCCCCAACGACCGGGGCTCCGGACCGGCCCGCACCCGCTACCTGGGCACCGAGTGCATCCGCCTTCCCGGCCAGCTGCCCGGCGTCGTCACCGTCACCGCCGTCAACCGGGACGGCCGTCCGTCCTCGTACACCAACTACGGGCGCGGTCTGGTCTCGCTGGCCGCCCCGGGCGGGGACCCGGACGGCGGGGCGCAGGGGGCGGTCGTCTCGGACTGGCCGGGTGGGCAGTACGCGGCGCTGGCGGGGACGTCGATGGCGGCGGCGCACGTGACGGGGGCGGTGGCGATCGCGGCGGCGCTGCATCCGGACTTCGGGTCGGCGCAGCTCGCCGACCTGCTGGCGAGCACGGCGGTGGCGGCGTGTCCGGCGGGGCCGCGGGGGTGCGGGGACCGGCAGTACTTCGGGGCGGGACTGGTGGCACTGCCCCGGTAGCGGGACCGGCGGGTCCGGGATACTGGGAGGCATGAGGCTGACCGAGTTCTGGCGACGGATGTACGCGCACTTCGGCGAGGCGTACGCGGAGTCCTTCGCGTCCGACCACGTGATGAGCGAGTTGGGCGGGCGGACGGTGCGCCAGGCGCTGGACGCGGGCTGGGAGGCCAAGGACGTCTGGCGGGTGGTCTGCGAGACCCAGGGGGTTTCGGCGCTGCTGCGCTGAGCACCTGACGCCGGGGTGGTGGGACAGACTGTCCGGGTGACTACGAACGGAGAGCGGGAGAGCCTCGGCGGGGCGGTGCGGGGCGCCGAGGGCGAACGGACCGGGCGGGGCGGGGCGCTGTGGGGCGGGATGCCGCCCTGGCTGCCCCGGGCGATGGTGCTGTTCCTGGTGCTGGTCGGGCTGTTCCAGCTCGCCGACTGGGCGTTCCGGCAGCTGATCGACCTGTTCGTGATGCTGCTGGTGGCGTTCTTCCTCTCGCTGGCGCTGGAGCCGGCGGTGGACCGGATGGCGGCGCGCGGGGTGCGCCGGGGGGTGGCCACCTTCCTGGTGTTCGTGGCGGTCGGGGTCGCGGTGGTGGGGTTCCTCGCCGCGCTCGGCACGCTGTTGGTGGACCAGGTGGCGAAGATCGCCGGGGACCTGCCGCACCTGGTCGACAACCTGATCGGCTGGGTCAACCGGACCTTCCATCAGGAACTGTCGCTGGGGGAGCTGCAGAAGCGGCTGCTGAAGGACTCCGGGACGATCGAGGGGTACGCCCAGCAGGCCGCGGACAACGTCTGGGGCGTCTCCTCGACCCTGATCGGCGGGCTGTTCCAGACGTTCACCGTGGGGCTGTTCACCTTCTACTTCACCGCCGAGGGCCCGCGGGTCCGGCGGACGGTCTGTTCGCTGCTGCCGCCCGACAAGCAGGGCGAGGTGCTGCGGGCCTGGGAGATCGCGCTCGTCAAGACCGGCGGCTACCTGTACTCACGGGCCGTGCTGGCGGTGGTGTCGGCGGCCGGGCACTGGGTGATGTTCGCGCTGATCGACCTGCCGTACTCGGCCGCGCTGGCGATCTGGGTCGGCGTCATGTCGCAGTTCGTGCCGACCATCGGGACGTACCTGGCGGGTGCGCTGCCGGTGCTGGTGGCGCTCACCGAGGAGCCGGTGGACGCGCTGTGGGTGCTCGTGTTCACGGTGGTCTACCAGCAGGTCGAGAACTACGTGCTGCACCCGAGGATCACCGCCAGGACGGTGGACGTGCACCCGGCGGTGGCCTTCGGCGCGGTGATCGCGGGCGCGGCGCTGCTGGGTGCGGTGGGCGCGCTGATCGCGATCCCGGCGGCGGCGACCCTGCAGGGCTTCGTCGGGACGTACGTGCGGCGGTACGAGGTGGCCACCGATCCGCGGATCGACCGGGGGGAGCAGCGGCGGGCCCGCCGGGAGCTGCGCCGGGAGGCGGCGCGGCGGCTGCGCCGGATGGTCGGCGGCGACGGGGAGTGACGGACGGTGCGGGGCGGGCGGCGGGGAGTGACCCCGCCGACCCGCCCCGCGGCGTGTTCGGACCTGTGAGGCTTGAATCGAACAGATGTTCTTTTGTACTCTCCGGCGAGGAGTTTTCCACAGGCCGAGCCGGGTGGGGCTCGTTTGTCAGTGGGACGCGCTAGCGTCGATGACGATGAAGCGCACAGCACAGAACCCGAGGGAAAAAGCCATGGCAGGTACGGACCGCGAGAAGGCCCTGGAGACCGCACTCGCCCAGATCGAGCGGCAGTTCGGCAAGGGCTCGGTGATGCGCCTCGGTGAGAAGGCGAACGAGCCGGTCGAGGTGATCTCCACCGGGTCGACCGCCCTGGACGTCGCCCTCGGGGTCGGCGGCATCCCGCGCGGCCGAGTGATCGAGATCTACGGCCCCGAGTCGTCGGGCAAGACCACCCTGACCCTGCACCTGGCCGCCAACGCCCAGCGGGCCGGCGGCACGGTCGCCTTCGTCGACGCGGAGCACGCGCTCGACCCCGAGTACGCCAAGAAGCTCGGCGTGGACACCGACGCCCTGCTGGTCAGCCAGCCGGACACCGGTGAGCAGGCCCTGGAGATCACCGACATGCTGATCCGCTCCGGCGCGATCGACCTGGTGATCATCGACTCGGTCGCGGCGCTCGTCCCGCGCGCCGAGATCGAGGGCGAGATGGGTGACTCGCACGTCGGTCTGCAGGCCCGTCTGATGAGCCAGGCGCTGCGCAAGATCGCCGGTGCGCTGAACCAGTCGAACACCACCGCCATCTTCATCAACCAGCTGCGCGAGAAGATCGGCGTGATGTTCGGCTCGCCGGAGACCACGACCGGTGGCCGGGCGCTGAAGTTCTACGCCTCGGTCCGCCTGGACATCCGCCGGATCGAGACCCTGAAGGACGGCACCGAGGCGGTCGGCAACCGCACCCGCGTCAAGGTCGTCAAGAACAAGGTCGCCGCGCCGTTCAAGCAGGCCGAGTTCGACATCCTCTACGGAATCGGCATCAGCCGCGAGGGCGGCCTGATCGACATGGGCGTCGAGCACGGCTTCATCCGCAAGTCCGGCGCCTGGTACACCTACGAGGGCGACCAGCTCGGCCAGGGCAAGGAGAACGCCCGCAACTTCCTGCGGGACAACCCGCAGCTCGCCGACGAGATCGAGCGGAAGATCAAGGGCAAGCTCGGCATCGGCCCGAAGACCGAGGAGTCGCCCGAGAACGCGCCGGAGGCCGCCGTCGACGGCGCCGCGAAGCCGATCACCGCGACCGCCGCCAAGACGGCCGCGGCGAAGAAGACGGCGGCGGCCAAGGCCTGAGCCGTTGACGCAGTACGACACGGTGGGCGGCGGCCCGGTGGGCCCCGAGGACGACGACTACGGGCCGCCGGACTGGTTCGCCGCCGTCGCGGAGGAGCCGGAGTCCGGGCCGGAGCCGGTGTTCGAGTCGGCGCCGGCGCGCTCGCGGTCCCGCAGGGGGCGGTGGGAGCGCGCGGCCACCACGCAGTGGGAATCCGGGCCGTGGGCATCCGGGCCGTGGGACTCCGGCCCGGAGCCGGAGTCCGATCGCGCTCCGGTCCGGGTGGCGCGCGGCGCGGCGCCCGGACCGGCTCCTGAACGGGAACGGCCGGCGCGGACCCCGGTCGAGGAGCTCGGCCTGGTCTCCGCCTCCGAGCTGCCCGCCGGCCGCCGTCGGCGCCGCTCGGCACTGGCGGCCGAGGATCCGGAGGTCGGGGGCGACGGCCTGCCCACGCGCCGGGATCAGGGCGAGGCCGAGGCGGCCGGTCACGGGGGTGTGGCCGCCTCGCCCGCCCGAGCGCGCCGCGGCAGTCGGAGCGCACGCTCCGGCGAGGGACTACCGGGCGAGGGACTGCCCGGCGAGGAGGCGAGCGCTGCCCGTACCTCCCGCAAGCGGGCCGAGGAGGAGGCCGACCCGGAGAGCCGCGCCCGGGACATCTGCCTGCGGCTGCTCACCGGCGCGGCCAAGTCCCGCAAGCAGCTCGCCGACGCCCTGCGCAAAGGGGAGATCCCGGAGGACGTCGCCGAGCAGGTGCTCACCCGGCTGGAGGAGGTCGGGCTGATCGACGACGCCGCCTTCGCCGCGGCCTGGGTGGAGTCCCGGCACGCCGTCCGGGGCCTGTCCCGACGGGCACTGGCCCAGGAGCTGCGTACCAAGGGCGTGGCCGCCGACCTGGTCGAACAGGCTGTCGCCCAGCTCGACCACGACGACGAGACGGACGCGGCCCGGGCGCTGGTCGAGCGCAAGCTGCGGTCCACCCGGGGGCTGGACCCGCAGGTCCGCACCCGGCGGCTGGTCGGGATGCTGGCCCGGCGCGGCTACTCCGAGGGGCTGGCCTTCCGGGTGGTGCGCGGCGCGCTGGAGGAGGAGGCGGCCGGCGAACCGTCCGGTACCGGATGGGAGTAGCGGCCGCTCCGGCCCGCTCTTGGCCCGCACCGGGGAGAGTCTTGACCCTTTCGTGACCCGCACCTAGCCTCGCACTCAGTGCGGGGCCGTGGCCGGACGGCGCCCCCGCAGGGAGGGCGCGCGCGGCGACGGCCCGCGCAGTGACGGGGAGTGGGGCGTATGCGGACTTCGCCCGGCGGCACGGGGAGTCCGACGAGGTGGTGCACGCGATCGCCGCGCACCACGGCGAGGGAGCCGCGTACCGTGACGGCCGTGCTGACCCAGGCCGCGGACGCCTGCTCGGGCGGGCGGCCGGGGGCGCGCAAGGAGTCGCTGGAGCTGTACGTGCGGCGGCTGGCCCGGCTGGAGGAGATCGCGCGCTCGCACCCCCGGGGTGGCGGAGGTGTACGCGATGCAGGCCGGGCGCGAGGTGCGGGTGATGGTGCGGCCGGACACGGTGGACGACTTCGGGGCGGAGCTGATCGCCCGTGAGGTGGCCCGGCAGGTCTCGGCGGAGCTGACCCAGCCGGGCCGGATCCGGGTGACGGTGGTCCGGGAGAGCCGGGCCACGGCGGTCGCGGGCTGAGGGCGCCCGGACCGGACACCTAGGCGGTGGGTTCCACCTGCTGCGCGGCGGGCTCCGGGGCTGCCTCGGGCTCGGGCTCGGGCTCGGGCGGGCCGGTGATCGGGGCGGGGCCGCCGCGGGCGCGGTCGGCGAGTGCCAGGAGGTCCTCGGCGGCGGCACCCTGGGTGACGCCGACCAGGTGCCCGTCCGGTCGGATCAGCAGCACGGTGTGCGGTCCGGCACCCGGGTACTCCTCGGTGACCAGCACCTCGGCCGGCACCGGCAGGGCGGCGGCGACCTCGGCGAGCCGGGGCATCAGTCCGGCGCCGAGCCAGTGCTCGGCCGACCAGACCGCGGTGCCGGGGGCGACCAGCAGCAGCAGGAAGGTGGCGCCGAGCCGGGCGTGCAGGTGGTCCGGGGTGCCGTCGGCGGCGAGCACCGGCAGGTCCGGGACGAGTACGCCGGGGGCGGTGGCGGGCAGCAGCTCGCTGAGCGAGGTGACTCCGCGCGCGCCGCGCTGCACCGGCACCCGGCCGGGGACCCCGGAGGGCGCCGCCGGGTACGCGGGCGCGCCGCCGAAGCGGCCGGTGCCCAGCTGGCCGTCGGCGAGCAGCGGGGCGTGCTTGCGGAAGCCGCCGACCAGCAGCGAGCGCCGGGTCTGCTGCCAGCCGCGCAGCGGGCGCAGCAGCGGCATGGACTGGTCGACGGCGCGCAGCCGGGCGCCGACCGCGCCGCGCCGCTCGGCCTCGTAGCCGTCCAGCAGGGAGCCGCCGGGCTGGGGACCGCCGGAGTGGAGGTGCCAGGCGAGGGCGAGCCGCCAGGCGAGGTTGTCGGCGTCGCGCAGCCCGTCGGCCAGGTTCTGCATGCCGAGGGCGCCGTGCAGGTGGGCGGCGTCGCCGGCCAGGAAGCAGCGGCCGCTGCGGAAGCGGGCGGCGAGGCGCTGCTGGGCGGTGTGGTCGGCGGCGGCGAGCAGCTCGTGGCGGGGGAGTTCGCCGCACCAGCCGGTGAGGGTGGAGGTGACCCGGGTGAGCAGGGTGTCGCCGGTGACGATGCCGGGCCAGGTGGCGTGCGGGTCGACCTGTTCGGTGGGGGCGGGCCGACCCGGGGGCAGCCGCCAGTCGAGCCGCCAGACGCCGTCCGGCAGCGGGCGGGCGGTGGCCTCGCGGTCGCCGCGCCACGGGGGTTCGCGGTGCAGCCGGGCGCCGTCGAAGGGCAGGTCGACCCGGACGGTGGCGATGGCGTTGCGGTCGACGGCCGGGCGGCCGGGGAAGCGGATCTTCAGCAGCTTGCGGACGGTGGAGCGGGCGCCGTCGCAGCCGACCAGGTGGCTGCCGCGCCACCAGGTGCTGGAGCCGTCCTGGGTGCCGTGGGTGCGGACGCTGACCCCGTCGCGGTCCTGTTCGAGCTCGACGACCCGGTTCAGCGGGACCAGCCGGACCAGCGGGGTGCCGGTCAGGGCGTCGCGCAGGCCGCGTTGGAGGCGGTGCTGGGGGAGGTGGAAGGTGGGCGAGTCGGTGAGGTCGATCCGCAGCACCTCCTGGCGGCGCCGCCAGATGGTGAAGGAGTCCCACAGCGCCGAGTCGGAGACGGCCCGGGAGTAGCCGATCCGGGTCAGGAAGGCGGTGGAGTCGGCGCCGAGGACGACGCTGCGGGGGCCCTCCGGGCAGAGCCCGGAGCCCTCGTCCAGGACGACGGTCGGCACCTCGTGCCGGGCCAGCGCGAGGGCCAGGGCCAGACCGACCGGTCCGGCCCCGACCACGATCACCGGGTCCATGCGGGGACCTCCGGGCACGAACCGGCCCATGGGCCGGCGTCAGTTACCGCTGCCGCATATGCCGCGTGGATGCTCCCGGGAGGTGTCACGAAGAGCAATGCAACAGTTCACCTGCGTGTCCGTCAAGCAGCAGCTGAAGTGCGCCGGTTCGCGCCGCGACGGCCGCGTGCTTCGATCCACCGCGCGAGCGCGGTCAGCAGCAGGCACAGCGCGATGTAGATCGGGGCGATCACCAGCACCACGGGGATGTAGGGGAAGCCCGCGGCGTTCATCGGCTGGCCGGCGATCTTCTTGCCCATGAACAGCAGCTCGTTGTACGTGATGATGTAGCCCAGCGAGGTGTCCTTGAGGGTGACGACCAGCTGGCCGATCATCGACGGCAGCATCGAGCGGACGGCCTGCGGCACCAGGATGGCGGACATCACCTGGGTCTTGCGCATCCCGAGGGCGTACGCCGCCTCGCCCTGCCCGCGCGGGACGGCGTTGACGCCGCTGCGGATGATCTCGGCCTGGACCGAGCCGTTGTAGAAGGTGAGGCCGAGCACCAGCGCCCACATCGGGTCCTTGGCGAAGAACGCGTAGTAGAGCGCGACGATCAGGATCAGCAGCGGCATCGCCCGGAAGAACTGGACGACCGCGGTGCAGGCCCAGCGGACCGGCTTGTGGTCGGAGAGCGTCCCGGAGGCCAGCAGCGCGCCCAGGGTGAGCGAGAAGGCCGCCGCCAGGCCGAAGGCCTTCAGGGTGGCCAGCAGGCCGTCCACGATCATCTGCTGGACGAAGTTGTACTGGAACGGGTCCCACAGGTCGGCGTCGAACTGGCCGTTGTCGGCGAGCGCGCTGACGGCGTACCAGAGCAGTCCGGCGATGCCGAGCACCGAGAGGACGCCGAACAGGCGGTAGCGGGCGCGGGTCCGGGGGCCGGGGATGTCGTAGAGGACGCTCGCCGAGCCGCCCTGGCGCTGGAAGAGACTCATGCGCCCACCTCGCTGCGCTCGGCAGGGGCATTCGCCCATGCGCGCCTCTTGATGATGTGCTCGCTGCGCTCGCTCATCGGACCACCGCCAGTCGGGATTCCAGGAAGCGGAAGAAGGAGGCGACCGTCGCGCTGATCAGCAGGTAGGCGCAGGCCACCCAGAAGAAGATCGAGAAGATCGAGTAGCCGCGCTCGGAGAAGGTCTGCTGGGCGCTGTACAGCTCGCCGACGCTGAACGCGCCGGCGATCGCCGAGTTCCTCGGCAGCGCGATGAACACGCTGCTCATCGGGGCCAGGACGGTCCGGGTGGCCTGCGGCAGGATCACCAGGGTGAGGGTCTGGAAGAAGCTCATGCCGAGACTGCGGGCCGCCTCGGCCTGGCCGAGCGGCACGGTGTTGATGCCGGAGCGGATCACCTCGCAGACGAACGAGGCGGTGTACCCGCCGAGCGCCAGCGCCGCGAAGGTGAGGTGGCTGAAGTGCACGCCCAGCGGCGGCAGGCCGAAGGTGACGGCGAAGAACAGCAGGGTCAGCGGGGTGTTGCGGAACAGCGTCACCCAGGTGGTGCCGAAGGCGCGCAGGACCGGCACCGGGGAGACCCGGAAGGCCGCCAGCAGGGTGCCCAGCAGCAGGGCGAGCAGGGCGCTGAGCGCGCTCAGCTCGATCGTCTGCAGGAAGCCGTCGCGGAACAACGCGAAGTTGTCCTGCTCGAACAGGAACCCCATCCGGCGGCCCTCCTCTCACAGATGGTCGGGAAGCGGGAGTCGGTCAGTAGCGGTCGAGGGTGGGGATCTCCGGCGCGGCCGAGCCGGACGCGCCGAGGGTCGCGTCGTAGGCCTTCTTCCAGTCGCCGTTGTCCTCGTGGGCCTTGAGGGCGTCGCTGATCGCGTCGCGCAGCGCCTTGTCGTCCTTGTTCAGGCCGACGCCGTAGTTCTCCTTGGTGAACGGCTTGCCGACCACCTTGAGCTTGGGGGCGTACTTGGAGGCGTAGCCCTTGAGGATCGCGTCGTCGGTGGTGACCGCGTCGACCTCGTTGTTCATCAGCTTCTCGACGCAGGCCGAGTAGGTGTCGAACTGGGTGATCTTCGGGCTGTACTGCTGGATGTTCTTGATCGAGGTCGAGCCGGTGGCGGTGCAGATGTTCTTGCCGTTGACGCTCTCCGGGCCGGTGATCGAGGTGTTGTCGCTCTTCACCAGGAAGTCCTGGCCGGCGATGTAGTACGGGCCGGCGAAGGAGACCGTCTTCTTGCGCTCGTCGTTGATGCTGTAGGTGCCGACGTAGAAGTCGATCTGGCCCTTGGCGATGGCCGGCTCGCGCTGCGAGGAGACCAGGGTCTGCCACTTGATCTGCTGCGGGGTGAAACCGAGGTCGGCGGCGATCATCTTGGCGATCTCGATGTCGAAGCCGCTGCGGTCGCCGCTGGCGACGTCCTCCCAGCCGAGGTTCGGCTGGTCGGCCTTGGCGCCGATGATCAGCTGGCCGCGCTTCTTGGCCTCGGCGAGGACCGGGGAGTCGACCTTGACGTCCGTCTTGACCGTGTAGGTCGGCAGCGGCGGGGCGCTGCTCACGCTGGCCGCGCTGGAGGCCGGGGTGCCGTCCTTGCCGCAGGCGGCGGTGGCGGTGAGCGCGACGGCACAGAGCGCGACGGCGAGGGTGCGGGAAGTCCTCATGAGGGTTGTACTCCTGGGGCTGGGCCACGGTGTCGACCGGGCTCTGGCGTCTGGAAGTCGTGCACGGGCAGGGCCGGCCGGCGCCGTTGCCGGCGGCGGCCCCACGTGATCTCGAAGCGTCAGTGGTGCAGGATCTTCGACAGGAAGTCCTTGGCGCGGTCGGAGCGCGGCGCGGTGAAGAACGCCTCCGGGGTGTTCTGCTCGACGATCTTCCCGTCGGCCATGAACAGCACCCGGTTGGCGGCGGAGCGGGCGAAGCCCATCTCGTGGGTGACGACGACCATGGTCATGCCGTCGGCGGCCAGCTGGCGCATGACCTCCAGCACCTCGTTGACCATCTCCGGGTCGAGCGCCGAGGTGGGCTCGTCGAAGAGCATCACCTTCGGCTTCATCGCCAGCGCCCGGGCGATCGCCACGCGCTGCTGCTGGCCGCCGGAGAGCTGGGCCGGGTACTTGTCCGCCTGCGCCCCGACGCCGACCCGCTCGAGCAGCTCGCGGGCGGTCTTCGTGGCGTGCGAACGGAGCACCTTGCGGACCTTGACCTGGGCCAGGACCACGTTCTCCAGCACGGTCTTGTGGGCGAACAGGTTGAAGCCCTGGAACACCATGCCGACCTCGGCGCGCAGCCGGGCCAGCTCCCGGCCCTCGGCGGGCAGCGGGCGGCCGGACAGGGTGATCGTGCCGGAGTCGATCGTCTCCAGCCGGTTGATCGTCCGGCAGAGCGTGGACTTGCCCGAGCCGGACGGGCCGATCAGCACGACCACCTCGCCCTGGTTGATCTCCAGGTTGATGTCCTGCAGCACGTGCAGCGCGCCGTAGTGCTTGTTGACCTTGCTCAGCACGACCAGCGGGGCGGCTGCGGGGGTGGAGTCCTCGACCGGGCTCTCGGTCATCGCGCCTGCTCCCTCTGTGTCGAACTGGGTCGTTTCGTGCCTACCCGAGAAGTCCCAACTCCCTTGGGTGGCAAAGGTGGTGCGAATCCGGGAGCCGCGACCGGCGGAGCCGCAGCCCCCGGTGGGGCGACCATAGGAGTGCTGACGGTGCCCCGTCAGCCGATCTGAGCGGAACTTGAGCATCACGAAACGGACACACGACGCGTACGCACTGTTCGCGAAGGCGTCGACGGGGCATGTCACAGCGGGAATCCGCGCCGGTGCTCGCCGTCCCCCACGAGGCCGGTCCGCGGTCGAACCTGGCGCCGAGCCGCCCGCTGGCCCATACTGCGCAGGACCGGGCCCCGACCGAATCGGCCCGGCGACCAGGTGGGGGAGGGAGGAGTACGGGATGCGACTGCTGCTCGTCGAGGACGACGAACGCGTGGCCGCGGCGCTGGTCGCGGTGCTCGGCCGGCACGGCTTCCAGGTGCGGCACGCCCGCAGCGGGCACGAGGCGCTGGACGCCCTGGTGCCGGACGGCAACGAGCCGTACCGCGTCGTGCTGCTCGACCTCGGGCTGCCCGACCGCGACGGCTTCGAGGTGTGCAGCCGGATCCGGGCCGGCAGCGGCGTGCCGGTGATCATGGTGACCGCCCGCGCCGACATCCGCTCCCGGATCCACGGCCTCAACCTGGGCGCCGACGACTACGTCACCAAGCCGTACGACATGGGCGAGCTGCTCGCCCGCATCCACGCCGTCGCCCGCCGCGGCGCCCAGCCGTCCTCGGTCGCGGTGCCCGCGCCCGACACCGTGCCGCAGCAGCGCGGCCCGCTGGAGTCCCGCGGCATCCGGATCGACCGGGAGCGCCGCCGGGTCAGCGTGGACGGCCGCGACGTGCCGCTCACCCGCAAGGAGTTCGACCTGCTGGCGCTGCTCGCCCAGAGCCCCGGCGTGGTCTACCGGCGCGAGCAGATCTTCAGCGAGGTCTGGCGCAGCGGCTGGGAGGGCAACGGCCGCACCCTGGAGGTGCACATCGGCTCGCTGCGCAACAAGCTCGCGCTGCCGGGCCTGGTCGAGGCCGTGCGCGGCGTCGGCTACCGGCTGATCCCCGACGGCCCGACCTCCACCGCGGCCGACCAGGCCCCGTCCGCCCCCGCGGAGCACTGACCGCACGTGCGCACCCGCCTGCTCGGCATCCTGATCGCCCTCATGCTCTGCGTCCTGGCCGCCCTGGGGCTGCCGCTCGCGGCGGCGTTCGCGGCGGCCGAGCAGAGCAGGGTGGTGGTCGACCGGCTGGACGACGCCGCCCGCTTCGCCCAGGACCTGCCCACCTCGGGGGCCGGCGCCCTGGACTCCGCCTTCAAGGCCGACCCGGAGCCCGCCCCCGGCGACCTCAGCCGGCGGCACGCGATCGAAGCCGAGGTCCAGCGCTACTTCGACCTGTACGGCGTGCGCCTGGGCATCTTCCAGCGCGACGGCTCGCCGATCGCGGTCGCGCCCCGCGACTGGCGGGTGCCCGCCGCCGGCTGGGGCGCCCAGGCCTTCCAGGAGGCGCTGGACGGGCGACGCAGCCACAACCCGCCGCAGGTCTGGCCGTGGACCGAGGACCGGACGATCACCGTCGCCGCCCCGGTGGTGCGCGACGGCGACGTGGTCGCGGTGGTGCTGAGCGAGTCCCCGACCGGGGCGTTGCGGGCCCGGGTGCTGCACAAGTGGCTGGTGCTGGCCGGCGGCGAGGCCGCCGCGATGGCCGTCGCCGTGGTGCTGGCCGTGCGGCTCACCGAGTGGGTGCTGCGCCCGGTGCGCACCCTGGACCGGGCCACCCACGACATCGCCACCGGCCGGATGGCCGCGCGGGTCGCGCCCGGCGGCGGCCCGCCCGAACTCCAGCGGCTGGCACGCTCGTTCAACGAGATGGCGGACCACGTGGTGCACGCCATGGACCAGCAGAAGGCCTTCGTCGCGGACGCCTCGCACCAGCTGCGCAACCCGCTCTCGGCGCTGCTGCTGCGGGTCGAGGTGCTCGGCCTGGAACTGCCCGAGGGCCACGAGGAGGAGCTCAGCGGCGTCCGGGAGGAGGGCACCCGGCTGGCCCGGGTGCTGGACGACCTGCTCGGGCTGGCCACCGCCGAGCACGCCCGCCCCGAACCCGAGCAGACCGACCTCGCCCAGCTGACCCTCGCCCGGGTGGACGGCTGGCGGCCGGTGGCCGAGCAGCGGGGGATCGACCTGACCTGGGACGGCCCGGCGCTGGCGATCGGCATGGCGGACCCGATCGGCTTCGGCTCCGCGCTGGACGCCGTCCTGGACAACGCGCTCAAGTTCGGCCCGTCCGGCAGCCAGGTGCGGCTGCGGGTCGCGGTGCGCCGGGACGAGGTCGCGGTGACCGTCAGCGACGCCGGGCCCGGGCTGACCGAGGACGAGCTGTCCCGGGCCGGGGACCGGTTCTGGCGCAGCCCGCGGCACCAGAACGTGGACGGCTCCGGGCTGGGCCTGTCCATCGCCCGCACCCTGTTGGCGGCCGGCGGCGGCTCGCTCGGCTTCGCCCCGGTCAAGCCGACCGGGCTCGCGGTGACCCTGGTGGTGCCGCGGCCGGAAAGGCCTTAGCGGCCTCTCGGGTTCCTACGGCTTCACGGACCGGTAGTAGCGCGCCGCGCCCTCGTGCAGCGGGAGCGGGTCGGTGTAGACGGCGGTGCGCAGGTCGACCAGCTGGGCGGCGTGCACCTGGGCGCCGATCTGGTCCCGGCTGTCTATCACCGCCCGGGTCATGCCCTCGACCAGGCCCGGGTCCACGTCGTCCCGGGTGATCAGCAGGTTGGGCACGGCCATGGTGGCGACCGGGTCCTTGGGCTCGGCGTTCGGGTAGGTGCCCTTGGGCATGGTGGCCGCCCGGTAGGCGTCGACGCCGTCACCCTCCGTCTTGTGCAGTGCCTCGGACAGGTCGGCCAGCGGGACGATCCGGATCCGCATGTGGTCGGAGAGGTCGGTGAGCGCGCTGGTCGGCAGGCCGCCGGACCAGAAGAAGGCGTCGATCTTGCCCGCGCGCAGATCGTCGGAGCCGTCGCTGACACCCGCCGGGACCGGGGTGATGTCGTGGTCCGGGTCCAGGCCAGCCGCGGTCAGCAGCTGCCTGGTCACCAGGTTCACCCCGGACTGCTTCAGCCCGACGCCGACCCGCAGGCCCTTGAGGTCGGCGGTGCGGTGCACCGGGGAGTCGGCCGGGACGATCAGCTGCAGGTAGTCGTCGTACAGCCGGGCGATCGCCCGCAGCCTGCCCTTGCCGGGGCCCTGGTAGGCGGCGACCGCGTCGGCGGTGGCGATGGCGAAGGTGTCCTGGCCGGTGATCACCCGGGTCAGGTTCTCCACCGAGCCGTCGGTGCTGTCCAGGGCCAGCCGCACCCCCGGCATGGTCTGCGACACGTGGGACTGCAGCAGCTGCCCGTACCGGTCGTAGACCCCGCGCGGGACGCCGGTCGCGAAGCGGGTCTCCCCGCGCGGGTAGCCGGGCGAGCGGCCCGCCGACAGCCACCAGCCGCCCAGGCCGGCCACCAGCAGCACCAGCACCAGCACCGTCCGCCACAACGGGCTGCGGGCCGCGCGGCGGACGGCGGCGCCGAGACGTGACGGATTGGTGGGGGCCATGCAGGGATACTGCCAGGAGCTCCGGCCGAACGGGAGGGGAACGGCCGGCGGAAAGCGCCGGGACCGGCCCGGTGGAGATCCGGGACCGGCCTGTCGAAGATCCGGGGAATGGCGGCCCGCGGCTGCCCGTACCCTGGTCTGGTGAGCGGTGAGAGCGGATTGAAGAGCTACAAGGTCGTCACGCACGGCTGTCAGATGAACGTCCACGACTCCGAGCGGCTGTCCGGCCTGCTCGAGGACGCCGGGTACGTCAAGGCCGGGCCGGACGGCGACCCGGACCTGGTCGTGTTCAACACCTGCGCGGTGCGCGAGAACGCCGACAACAAGCTGTACGGCAACCTCGGACAGCTCGCGCCGGCCAAGAGCCGCCACCAGGGCATGCAGATCGCCGTCGGCGGCTGTCTGGCCCAGAAGGACCGCGAGACCATCGTCAAGCGCGCCCCCTGGGTCGACGTGGTGTTCGGCACCCACAACATCGGCCACCTGCCGGCGCTGCTGGAGCGGGCCGCCGTCGAGCGCAAGGCCCAGGTCGAGATCCTCGAGTCCCTGGAGACCTTCCCCTCCACGCTGCCGACCCGCCGCGAGTCGGCGTACGCGGCCTGGGTCGCCATCTCGGTCGGCTGCAACAACACCTGCACCTTCTGCATCGTCCCCGCGCTGCGCGGCAAGGAGGAGGACCGCCGTCCCGGCGACGTCCTCGCCGAGATCGAGGCGCTGGTGGACGAGGGCGTCATCGAGGTGACCCTGCTCGGCCAGAACGTCAACGCCTACGGCTCCGACCTGGGCGACCGCGAGGCCTTCTCCAAGCTGCTGCGCGCCGCCGGCCGGATCGAGGGCCTGGAGCGGATCCGCTTCACCTCGCCGCACCCGCGCGACTTCACCGACGACGTGATCGCGGCGATGGCCGAGACCCCGAGCGTGATGCACCAGCTGCACATGCCGCTGCAGTCCGGCTCGGACCGCGTCCTCAAGGCGATGCGCCGCTCCTACCGGCAGGAGCGTTTCCTCGGGATCATCCGCAAGGTCCGCGAGGCGATGCCGGACGCGGCCATCTCCACCGACATCATCGTGGGCTTCCCCGGCGAGACCGAGGAGGACTTCGAGGAGACGATGCACGTCGTCCGCGAGGCCCGCTTCACCAACGCCTTCACCTTCCAGTACTCCAAGCGCCCCGGCACCCCCGCCGCGGAGATGGCTGACCAGGTGCCGAAGGAGGTCGTCCAGGCCCGCTACGACCGGCTGATCGCCCTGCAGGAGGAGATCTCCTGGGACGAGAACAAGAAGCAGGTCGGCCGCACCCTGGAGGTCCTGGTCGCCGAGGGCGAGGGCAAGAAGGACGACCGGACCCAGCGGCTGTCCGGGCGCGCGCCCGACAACCGCCTCGTCCACTTCAGCAAGCCGGACGAGCCGGTGCGCCCGGGCGACATGGTGACCGTCGAGATCACCTACGCCGCCCCGCACCACCTGCTGGCCGAGGGCCCGGTGCTCGCCGTGCGCCGCACCCGGGCGGGCGACGCCTGGGAGAAGCGCCAGGCCAAGCCCGCCGACAAGCCGGCCGGCGTGATGCTCGGCCTGCCGAAGATCGGCGCCCCGGCCGAGCTGCCGCTGGCCGCCCCGGCGGGCGGCGCCTGCTGCGGCGACTGACCCACGTGCCGTGACGGCGGCCCGGCGGGAGCGTTGGTGCTTCCGCCGGGCCGTTGCCGTGTGCGGGAGCGTTACCGGGACCCGGGCGACAGGCCCTAGAGTGATCAGCATGCTGGTAGCCGCCGCCGTGTGCCCCTGTCCGCCGCTGCTCGTCCCCGAGGTCGCCGCCGGGGCCGCGCCCGAGCTGGACGCGCTGCGGGCCGCCTGCGACGAGGCGCTGGCGGCGCTGGTCGCGGCCGAGCCGCAGCTGGTCGTGGTGGTCGGCGCCGGGCCGGAGGCCGAGGTGTGGACCGAGGGCGGGGCCGGCTCCTTCCACCGCTACGGGGTGCCGCTGGTCGCCAAGCTGCCCGGCGACCGGGTCGAGGGGCCGGAGCTGGCGCCCTCGCTGACCGTCGGCGCCTGGCTGCTGGAGCGTGCCGGGGTGACCCTGCCGACGCACGCCTGCGCGGTGCCCGCCGACGCCCCCGCCGACCGGATGCTCGGCCTCGGCCAGGGCCTGGCCGGCCTCGCCGACCGGGTCGCCCTGCTGGTGCTCGGCGACGGCAGCGCCTGCCGCTCGGTGAAGGCGCCCGGCTACCTGGACGAGCGGGCCGAGGGCTTCGACGCCGCGCTGGCCGCAGCCCTGGGCTCGGCCGACCTGCCCGCCCTCGCCGCCGTCGACCCGACGCTGGCCGCCGAGCTCAAGGCCGAGGGCCGGGCGCCCTGGCAGGTGCTGGCCGGCGCCGCCGAGGGCGCCGGCCTCACCGCGCGGCTGGGGTACCAGGACGCGCCGTACGGGGTGGGGTACTTCGTGGCGTCCTGGAACTGATCGGCTTACGGCTGCGGGGGCTGGGGGGTCTGCCCCTCGCCGCCCGGCTTCGGCTTGTGGGCGAAGTCGCCGACCGCGTCCTTGGCCTTGCCGGCGCCGTGCTCGATCTTCTCGCTGTACTTGCCCTTGGTGGCCTTGTCGATCGCGTCGCCGGCCTTGTCCACGATGTGCTCGATCTGGTCGCTGTGCTTGCCCGCCAGCTCGCTGGCCTTCTCCTTGAGCTCCTCGGCCTTGCCCTTGAGGTTGTCCATCAGACCCATGGCGATCTCCTTCATTCCCTGTCTCCTGTCACAACGCGCGGGACGGGTAAAGCGTTCGCAAAACGACGGTCGACTGCGGAAGCGGCCGGAGACAGTCCGGGGAACAGTCATATCCTCGCGCAGTCGGGGGCGGGCGGCAGCCCGGTCCCGGGTGCCGCGGCGGTTTGCGAGACTGGAGCGGTGAGCAGCTCCCGTGTGATCAGCATCGTCGGCGCGACCGCCGCCGGAAAGTCCGACCTGGCCGTCGCCATCGCCCGCAGCCTCGGCGGCGAGGTGATCAACACCGACTCGATGCAGCTGTACCGGGGCATGGACATCGGCACCGCCAAGCTGACCATGGACGAGCGCGGGGGAGTGCCGCACCACCTGCTGGACGTCTGGGACGTCACCGAGGCGGCCAGCGTCGCCGAGTTCCAGCGACTGGCCCGGGCCGAGATCGACCGGCTGCTCGCGGCCGGGCGCACCCCCGTCCTGGTCGGTGGCTCCGGCCTGTACGTCCGGGCCGCGATCGACGAGATGGAGTTCCCCGGCACCGACCCCGAGGTGCGCGCCCGGCTGGAGGCCGAACTGGAGCAGGCCGGCCCGTACGCGCTGCACCGGCGGCTGGCCGAGTTGGACCCGGCGGCCGCCGAGGCGATCCTGACCGGCAACGGGCGGCGGATCGTCCGCGCACTGGAGGTCATCGAGATCACCGGGCAGCCGTTCACCGCCAACCTGCCGAGCAACACCGCGGTGTACGAGGCGGTGCAGATCGGCGTCGCCGTCCCGCGCCCCGAACTGGACGAGCGGATCACGCTGCGGGTCGACCGGATGTGGCAGGCCGGGCTGCTGGACGAGGTGCGGGAGCTGGAGAAGGCCGGACTGCGGGAGGGCCGGACCGCCTCCCGGGCGCTCGGCTACCAGCAGGTGCTCGACCACTTCGCCGGCGAGTGCACCGAGGACGAGGCGAGGGCCGAGACCGTCCGGGCCACCAAGCGCTTCGCCCGCCGTCAGGAGTCCTGGTTCCGCCGGGACGACCGCATCCACTGGCTCTCCCGACCGGCCGGCACCGACCCGGTCGAGCTGCTGGAACACTCCCTGGAACTGATCGGTGGTCAGGGAGTTCCGGCCGCATAGGACGTGTTCCGGCCAATTCGGCGGTGCACCTGCGCGCGCAGGTGACCGTGCAGGACGAACCGGGGGTCACGGCCGGATCACGTGATGGCCACGGATCACCCGAGGACCCCGGTCAGGCCGCGAACGCCCCCTCTGGACATGCCATCATCGATGCCATAAGGGTCGGCCCGCACGGGTCGACCGTGCCCGGCCGCGAGTCCGCTCGTGTCGAACTGTCAGGGGAGGCCGTGTGTCGACGGGTACCGGCCCCGAACCCGGCCAGAGCGGGAGCGTCACCGCACCGGCCGAGGAGTTCGACGAGTCGACGATGGGTGACCTCCCCGTGCTGACCGGCCTGGAGGCGCCGACCTCGTACGCGGCCGCGGTGCCCGCGCTGGACACCCGCACCCCGCCGGACGCCGCCGTGCACGAGCGGGAGATCCGGCCGCGGCGCCGGCTCCGCTGGTGGCAGACCCTGCCGATCGCCCTGCTCGGCACCCTCGGATCGCTGATGTTCGCCTTCCCGCTCGCCTTCGGCTCGGCCGGCGCACGGGCCACCATGGTGGGGATGCTCGGGCTGCTGTTCACCGCGGCCTCGTTCGGCTGGGGCGCGATGGCCGCCCGGCACGCCGGCTACAAGTGGCCGGGGCTGCCGCGCCGGGGCTCCGGGCAGCGGGCCGGCTGGAAGGCCATCGTGGTCTACACCCTGATCGCGCTGGCCGGCTGCGCGCTCGCGGTCTGGCGGGTCGCCTACCTGCGCTGAGCGGTTCGCCGGACCTCCATACAATCGGAGGGGTGAGCGCATCCTCTCCCCAGCGGGCCGGTCTCCCCTTCTTCAAGGGCCACGGCACCCAGAACGACTTCGTGATCGTGCCGGACCCGGACGGCGTGCTGGAGATCGGCCCGGAGGCCGTCGCCGCGCTGTGCGACCGGCGGGCCGGCATCGGTGGCGACGGGCTGCTGCGGGTGGTCCGCGCCGCCGCCGACCCGGCCGCCGCGGACCTGGCCGACCGGGCCGAGTGGTTCATGGACTACCGCAACTCCGACGGCAGCATCGCCGAGATGTGCGGCAACGGTCTGCGGGTCTTCGCCCGCTTCCTGGTCGAGGCCGGCCTGGCGAAGCCCGGCGAGCTGGCGATCGCCACCCGCTCCGGGGTGCTCACCGCGAAGGTCGCCGAGGACGCCGAGGACGGCACGCCCGGCGAGGTCACCATCGACATGGGCCGCGCCCGACTGCCCGGACCGGACGGCATCGAGGTCGCGGTCGGCGAGCGGCGCTGGCCCGCCCTGAACGTCAACATGGGCAACCCGCACGCGGTGGCCTTCGTGGAGAGCCTGGACCACGCCGGGAGCCTCTTCACCGCTCCGCTCACCAGCCCCGAGGGCGTCTACCCGGAAGGCGTCAACGTCGAGTTCGTGGTGGACCGCGGCCCGCGGCACGTCGCGATGCGGGTGCACGAGCGCGGCTCGGGCGAGACCCGCTCCTGCGGCACCGGCGCCTGCGCCGTCGCGGTGGCGGCCATCCGCCGGGACGGCGCGGACCCGGCGGTGACCGGCGAGGCGGTCTCGTACACCGTGGACGTGCTGGGCGGCCGCCTGGTCATCACCGAGCACCCGGACGGCCGGGTGGAGATGACCGGGCCGGCGGTGATCGTGGCCGAGGGGCGGCTGGACGGGCGCTGGTGGGAGTCGCTGAGCCAGGGCTTGTCTGAGAAGCGCTGGCGCTGACGGCCCGGTTTGCCCAATTCGTGCGGCGACGAATCCCCCCGATCGGGTGATACCGGTCGCGGACGGGAATCACGGCGTCGCGGAACGTGCTCCGCTCGGTAGCATGGACCACCGGGTCGATCACCCCCGCGGGGAGGGGCAGCGCCCGGCGACGTTGCCGGAGGTGCCGATGACCATCGAAGCCGGGCAGCCCCCTCTCGCGGGGCGGCCGACGAGCGCACGGCAGGCCGGGGCCAGGCGGCCCCTGGGAGAGCTCGGCCGGGCCGCCCTCGGCCGGGCGGGGCGGGCCGCGTTACTGGCCACCGGGCGCCCGCCCGTGCCGGACGCCCTGGAGCCGCTGGTCCGGGTCCACCGGCAGCACCATCCGCAGGCGGACCTCGCCCTGCTGGCCCGGGCCTACCGGCTGGCCGAGGCCAGCCACCGCGGCCAGAAACGCAAGAGCGGTGAGCCGTACATCACCCATCCGCTGGCCGTCACCATGATCCTGGCCCAACTCGGCGCCGGGACGACCACCCTGGTCGCCTCGCTGCTCCACGACACGGTCGAGGACACCGAGTTGACGCTGGACCAGGTGGGTGCCGGGTTCGGGCCCGAAGTCGCCTATCTGGTCGACGGGGTGACGAAGCTGGAGAAGGTCGACTTCGGCGCCGCCGCCGAGGCCGAGACCTTCCGCAAGATGCTGGTCGCCACCGGGGACGACGTCCGGGTGATGGTGATCAAGCTCGCCGACCGGCTGCACAACATGCGCACCATCCGGCACATGAAGCCGGCCAGCCAGGTGCGGATCGCCAAGGTCACCCGGGATGTGCTGATCCCGCTGGCCGAGCGGCTCGGCATCCAGGTGCTCAAGGCGGAGTTGGAGGACATCGTCTTCGCCACCCTGCACCCCGAGGAGCACGCCCGCACCCGCGCCCTGATGGCCGCTCACGAGGCCGAGCCGGACACCCTGCTGGAGCCCTTCGCCCGGCAGCTGGCCCGCCAGCTGGCCGAGACCGGGGTCGCCGCCGAGGTGACCGTCCGGCCCCGGCACTGCGTCTCGCTGCACCGGGTGCTGCTCAAGCGGGCCGCCGCGCCCGGGCCGGACGGGCAGCCGCAGCGGCCGCAGCCGGCCGACTTCGGGCGGCTGCTGGTGGTGGTCGAGGAGAACGCCGACTGCTACGCGGTGCTCGGCGAGCTGCACACCTGCTGGACGCCGCTGCCCGGGGAGTTCAAGGACTTCGTCGCCGCCCCCAAGTTCAACCTGTACCAGTCGCTGCACACCGCCGTGGCGCTGGACGGCGAGGTGGTCGAGGTGCTGGTCCGGAGCCGGCGGATGCACGAGGTGGCCGAGACCGGGGTGGTCGCGCTCGGCGACCCGTCCCGGAGCGGCGCCGCCCAGGACGCCGACGAGCTGGACCGCACCGATCCGGCCCGGCCCGGCTGGCTCAGCCGGCTGCTGGAGTGGCAGCAGGAGACCCCCGACCCGGACGCCTTCTGGTCCGCGCTCACCGCCGACCTGGCCGGCGACCGCGAGATCACCGTGGTGACGGAGAGTGGTGAAACGCTTCAGCTCAGGGCCGGGGCCAGCTGCGTGGACGCCGCCTACCTGCTCGGCGAGGAGACCGGCCACCGATGTATCGGCGCCCGGGTCAACGGCCGGCTGACCGCGCTGTCCACCGTGCTGCAGGACGGTGACGTGCTCGCGGTGCTCACCGAGAGCCTCCCGGCCGGTGGCGGCCCGCGCGGCGCCGAACCCTCCGGCCCGTCGCCGGAGTGGCTGGCGCACGTCCGCACCCCCGCCGCCCGGCTGGCCATCGAGCGCTGGCTGGCCGACCACCCGGCCCGCCTGCCGGTGGTGCGCACCGGCCCGGCCGGCGGCCAGCCCGCCCCGCCCGCGCACCCGGCGGGCGAGCGCCGGGCCGCGCCGGTCGCGGTGGTCGGCCGGCCGGGGGCGACGGTGCGACTGGCCCGCTGCTGCACGCCCGTCCCCCCGGACGAGGTGGCCGGCTACCCGATCCGCGGCGGCGCGGTGGCCGTGCACCGCACCGGCTGCCCCGCCGGGCAGCGGCTGCGCGCGGACGGGCGCGCCGAGCTGGAGGTCCGCTGGCAGCCGGCGGACGGCCCTGCGGCCGGCCACCGGGCCACCCTGCTGCGGGCCACCCTGCGGGCCGAGGCGCTGAACCGGCCCCGGCTGCTCGCCGACCTCACCGCGGCGATCTCCGCCGAGGGCGTCGGCATCGTCTCCGCCGAGGTCGAACCGCCGCAGGAACTGCGGGTCCGGCACACCTACACCGTCGAACTGCCCGAACCGGGCGCGCTGCCGGCCCTGATGCGGGCGATGCTCAAGGTCTCCGGGGTGTACGACGTGAGCCGCCCGCACGCCCCCGAGGGGACCCAGACCCGGCACTCCGGCGGAAATGGGGGTGACCGGCCCGTGCCGGGCATGGGACCATCATGGGGAATGCACGGCCGGGCCACGGCGTTCTCAGGGCAGAGGAGCTCTGGCGGGACCCAAGGGCCCCCACCACGGCAATCCACCGACCAAAGGACAGAATGACCTCCACGTTCGACACCCGCGACCACGCCGACGCCACGCGCCGCCTTGACGGTCTGCGGGCGGAAGCCCTCATGGACGAGGACCTCGCGGCCATCGACGAGGACCTCGGCCACAACTACGACGGCGACCAGTACGACCGCAGCGAGCGCGCAGCCCTGCGCCGGGTCGCCGGCCTCTCCACCGAACTCGAAGACGTCACCGAGGTCGAGTACCGCCAGCTCCGCCTGGAGCGCGTGGTGCTCGTCGGCGTCTGGACCGACGGCACCCTGGAGGAGGCGGAGAACTCGATGGCCGAGCTCGCCGCGCTCGCCGAGACGGCCGGCTCCGAGGTCCTGGACGGCGTCATCCAGCGCCGCGACAAGCCCGACGCGGCCACCTACATCGGCTCCGGCAAGGCGCAGGAGCTGCGCGACATCGTCGCCTCCAGCGGCGCCGACACCGTGGTCTGCGACGGTGAGCTCACCCCCGGCCAGCTGATCCACCTGGAGGACGTGGTCAAGGTCAAGGTCGTCGACCGGACGGCCCTGATCCTGGACATCTTCGCCCAGCACGCCAAGTCCCGGGAGGGCAAGGCGCAGGTCTCGCTGGCGCAGATGCAGTACATGCTGCCGCGCCTGCGCGGCTGGGGTCAGTCGCTGTCCCGGCAGATGGGTGGCGGTGGCTCCGGCTCCTCGGGCGGCGGCATGGCCACCCGTGGTCCCGGTGAGACCAAGATCGAGACCGACCGGCGCCGGATCCGCGAGAAGATGGCGAAGCTCCGCAAGGAGATCGCCGACATGAAGAAGGGCCGCGACACCAAGCGCCAGGAGCGCAAGCGCCACCAGGTGCCGTCCGTGGCCATCGCCGGGTACACCAACGCCGGCAAGTCCTCCCTGCTCAACCGGCTCACCGGCGCGGGCGTGCTGGTGGAGAACTCGCTGTTCGCCACCCTGGACCCGACCGTGCGCCGGGCGCAGACCCCGAGCGGGCGGCTGTACACCCTGGCCGACACCGTCGGCTTCGTCCGGCACCTGCCGCACCACCTGGTCGAGGCCTTCCGCTCGACCATGGAGGAGGTCGCCGACGCGGACCTCATCCTGCACGTGGTGGACGGCTCGCACCCCGAGCCGGAGACGCAGCTGGCCGCCGTCCGCGAGGTCATCGTCTCGGTCGAGGCGCAGAACGTGCCCGAGATCGTGGTGATCAACAAGGCGGACGCCGCCGACCCGCACGTGCTGCAGCGACTGCTGCGCCGCGAGCCGCACGCCATCGTGGTGTCGGCCCGCAGCGGCGCGGGCATCGACGAGCTGCTGAAGCTCATCGACGACGAGCTGCCGCGGCCGGCCGTCGAGGTGCGGGCCCTGGTGCCCTACACCCAGGGCGCGCTGGTCTCCCGGGTGCACAAGGAGGGCGAGCTGCTCGCCACCGAGCACACCGGCGAGGGCACGCTGCTGCACGCCAAGGTGCCGGCCGAGCTGGCCGCCGAGCTGGAGCACTTCGCGGTCGCGCTGCAGGGCTGAGCCGACCTGCCGAGGCCCGTCCGGCGGATCTTGTCGGACGGGCCCAGCCCCCGGACGACCGCGTCCGGGGGCTACTTCACGTTCTTGGCGAAGTAGTCGAAGGCCTGCTTCGCCTGGTCCTGCAGGGACGGGCCGGCCAGGTACCCGGCCGGGCCGCGGTCGCCGATCGAGCTGACGCTGACCAGGTTGGGCTTGCCGTCCTTGGTGATGAACCAGCCGCCGCCGCCCGCGCCGCCGGTCATGGTGCAGCCGATCACGTACATCGGCGGGCGGGCCCGGTCGAAGGACAGCCGGCCCGGCGCGGCGGTGGAGTCGCAGTGCTCCAGCTCCATGCCGTCGAAGGGCCGCTCGACCGGGTAGCCGAAGGCGGCGGCCGAGGTGACCTGCTCGCGCGGGGCGTTGAACCAGACCGGGACGGAACCGCCGACGGTCTCCTCCAGGGAGGGGCCGGAGCCGGACTCGGCGCGCACCCGGACGATCCCGTAGTCGTACTGGTCGTGGGCGCCGACGCCGCTCTCCTGGAGCCAGGTCGGCGACACCAGCGCGCGCACCGCCGTCCAGCGGCCGTACGGGGCCGCCTGCCGGTCGTCGTCCGGCTTGCCACGGGCCCCCCGGCCGTCCTGGTTGCCCGTCTGTCCGTCCCGGTTGAAGGCGGGCACGAAGACCAGGTTCTTCACCCAGCCGCCGCCCCTGCCGTCGTGCAGGCAGTGTGCGGCGGTGAAGACCAGGTTGCTGCGGCCCGGGTCGAGCGGGTCGGAGACCACCGTGGCGGAACAGGCCGAGTCGCCCTGGGGCGTGGTCATCAGCAGCTTGCCGACCAGGGCGGAGTCCCGGCCGTACGGGTGCGGCTGCGGCCGGGCCTGGACGGCGGCGGGCGGGGCGTCCCGCTGGACGGTGGCCGGCGAGGCGGCGGTCAGCGAGTACTCGGGGGTGGGCTGGGCCCGGGCGGCCGCCATCCGGGCGGTCGTCCAGTAGCCGGGGGCCGTCTGGTTGGTGAAGCCGCTGTCGGCGACGTACCGGGCCCAGTCCTCCAGCTTCCAGCCGCTCAGGTCACCCAGGCTGGTGGGCGCGGCCTTGGGCAGCGCCGCCGGCGGGGTGACCGGGGCGGTGGGGCCGTCCGGCCCGCAGGCGGCCGCGGTGAGCGTCAGGGCGGCGAGCAGCGCGGCGCCGGCCGCGGCGACCCGCCGTCCCCTGGTGCCGACGGCGCTATTGGCGCTGGTGATTCCGTTGGTGCTGGCAGTGCTGCTGGTGCTGATGGTGCGCAAGCTGAGGAGTCCCCGTGGTGGTGCCGGTCACTGCTTCCTGGAGATCCAGTCCAGGGCCTGCTTGGCGACCGTCTCCAGGTACGGCCCGCTCAGCGAGGTGTGCTCCTGGGTGCCGATCGAGGTGTTGCTGACCAGGGCGGTCTTCCCGTCGGGCATGGTGGCGAACCAGCCGCCGCCGCTGGCGCCCTGGGTCATGTCGCAGCCGATGGTCAGCATGGACGGGCGCTTGGCGTCGAAGGACAGCCGGGTGGGCTTGCCGCCGTCGCACTTGTACAGCTCCTGGCCGTCGAACGGCTTGACCAGCGGGTAGCCGATGGCCGAGACCCTGAGCTGGTCGCGGGGTGCGTCGAACCACACCGGGGCGGCCGAACCGACCGTCTCCTCCAGGGACTTGCCGGTGTCGTTCTGGTTGTGCACGCGCATCACGGCGAAGTCGTACTGGTTGGCGGCGTCACCGGTCGGGCCGCCCTCCACCATCCACTGCGGGGAGGTGACGACCTGGTCGGCCCACCAGGTGCCGAGCGGGGCCAGCTCGGACAGTGGGGCCTTCTTGCCGCCGCTGGAGGCACCCGAGTTGTTGTAGGCGGGGACGAACACCAGGTCCTTGTAGAAGTCGCCGCCCTTGCCCTCGTGGACGCAGTGGGCGGCCGTCCAGACCAGGTTGCTCCTGCCCGGGTGCTGCGGGTCGGCGATCACCGTCGCCGAGCAGTTGCCCCGGCCGCCCTGGGCGGAGAAGAACACCTTCCCGGAGGGCTGCTTGAGGTACGGGCGGGGCACCTGGACGGCCTTGACCACCGGCGGCTCCGGGTCGGTCACGCCGTTGTCGGCGGCCGGCTTGGCGGGCGGGGCCGGGTCGGCGGGCTTGGCGTCGCCCATCTTGTCCGGGTTCCAGAAGTCCTTCACCACCGGGTTGTTGAAGACGTGCTTGGACGCCCACTTGTCCCAGTCGTCGAACTTCCACTTCTTCAGGTCGTCCCAGCTCTTCGGCAGGCCCTCCAGCAGGCTGCTCGGCAGGCCGGACGGCAGGGTGATCCCGCCGATGACGCCGCCGCCCGGGGTCGCCGAGGCGCTCGCGTCCGCGGCGGGCGGCGGCGCGGCGGTCTTGCCGCCGCCCGCCGGGCCGTCCGGTCCGCAGGCGCTCACGGCCAGCAGCGTTCCGGCGACCAGGGCGGCGGCCAGGGCTGACCGGTGGATCGATGGCATCTGTGCGCTTCCCCCTGTGCTCGGTCGGATTCCGGTCTCGGATCGGACTCCGGTGTGGCGGCCCGCCGCCCTGGAGTCTTCCATCGCAGTGCAGGACGGCGGCGGCCGCCCCCCGGGTTCCGGAGCTGACCGGAGGTCACCGATCCGTGACGCGGAACCGTTCCTCTCGTTGGCACAGCAGGGCCGCCCCGCCCGGTGGTGCACTATCCCCGGTCTTCACCCGGACGAGTGATCAGTCCTTGTGATCTCCCGTCAGGGATAGGTAACCCTTACCTGACGCGACGGTGCGAGTGCCCGCCGACCCCCTCCACCACCAGCGCGTCCGCACCCCCACGCGCACCAAGGAGCAGCCTTGAGCACCGCCCTCACCGGAGCCCCGCCCGTACCGCCGCCGACCGCGGGCCCCCCTTGCGAGCCGAAGGACGCGCCGGCGCCGAAAGTGACGAGCGACGAGGGAGCGGAGCGAGTGCAGGAGCGAGGACCGTCGGCGCCGGATCGTGAGCGTCCGGAGGCGAGCGAGGAACACGGGCTCGGGCCCGACCCGCTGCTGCACCCCGATCCCGCAGTCGCCGCCGAACAGGCCGCCGTGGAAGCCCTGTTGCGCTGCTGGACCCGGGAGACCGGAGCCCGCCCCGGACCGGACGGCCGACTGCGGATCGACGTCCTCGGCGGCGCCGTCCGGCTCGCCGCCCCGGTCCGCTACTGGTCGCCCGGCGGCTGGCACCGCTTCGGCCCGGCCACCCTCTCGGCCGGCGAGGGCGGTGTCGTGGCGGAGGGAGCCGAGGCCCCGGTGGACGCCGTCACCGCCGCCGCACTCCTCGCCGCCGCGGCCGCCGACCGGCCCGACCCCGGACAGGTCGCCGACCTCGCCGCCCGGGTCGCCGACTCGGTCGTGCGCACCGCCGAGATCCTCACCCACCGCCGCACCGCCGCCGAACCCGGCGGACCGGAACGCTCCCACTTCCTCGCCGCCGAGCAGTCCCTGCTGCTCGGCCACCCGCTGCACCCCACCCCGAAGAGCCGCGACGGCCTCGGCCCGGCCCAGAGCGCCGCCTACTCGCCCGAACTCCACGGCTCCTTCCAACTGCACTGGTACGCCGTCGACCGTGCCCTGCTCGCGGCCGGCTCGGCCGTCGCCGAGAGCGCCGACCGGCTCACCGCCGCCCTGCTCGGCCACCGCACCGCTCTGCCGCCCGGCACCGCCGCCCTGCCGCTGCACCCCTGGCAGGCCCGCGAACTCGCCCACCGCCCGGCCGTCGCCGCGCTGCTCGCCGAGGGGCTGCTGCACGACCTCGGCCCGGCCGGCGAGCCCTGGTACCCCACCTCCTCGGTGCGCACCGTCTACCGGCCCGGCACGCCGTGGATGCTCAAGCTGTCGCTCGGCCTGCGGATCACCAACTCCCGCCGGGAGAACCTGCGCAAGGAACTCCACCGCGGCCTGGAGATGCACCGGCTGCTGGAGAGCGGCCTCGCCGCCGAGTGGCGGGCCGCCCACCCCGGCTTCGACATCGTCCGCGACCCGGCCTGGATCGGCGTCGACCACCCCGGCCTCGGCGACCCGGGCGGCCTGGACACCGTGCTGCGCGCCCAGCCCTTCGCGCCCGCCGAGCGCGCCCTGTGCGTGGCCGGGCTGGTCGCCGAACAGCCGCGCGGCACCGGCGCCACCGTGCCCTCCCGGCTCGGCGACACCCTGCGCTCGCTCGCCGCCCGCACCGGGCGCCCGCTGCGCACCGTGGCCGCCGAATGGTTCCTGCGCTACCTGGAGGCCGTCGTGCTGCCCGTCCTCTGGCTGGACGGCCGGGGCGGCATCGCGCTGGAGGCGCACCAGCAGAACAGCATCGTCCTGCTGGACGCCGAGGGCTGGCCCAGCGGCGGCCGCTACCGCGACAACCAGGGCTACTACTACCGGGAGAGCGCCGCCGAGCGGCTCACCGCCCGGCTGCCCGGACTCGGCGCGCAGAGCGACACCTTCCTGCCGGACGCGGTCATCGACCACCACTTCACCTACTACCTCGGCATCAACCACGTGCTCGGGCTGATCGGCGCCCTCGGCTCCCAGGGGCTCGCCGACGAAACGGTGCTGCTGGCCGGGCTGCGCCGGTTCCTGGCCGGCCCGCGGGCGGCCGCCACCGGCTCGGCGCTGCCCGCGCTGCTGCTGGACGCGCCCACCCTGCCCTGCAAGGCCAACCTGCTCACCCGGATCAACGGTCTGGACGAGCTGGTCGGCCCGGTCGCCACCCAGTCCGTGTACGTGGACATCCCCAACCCGGTGGCGGAGGCAGTTCGCGAGCGGTGGGGGTCCCCCCGGCCGGAGGCCGGGGGAGAGTGAACCGGCAAGAGGTGCGTGTGGGCAAATGCCCCCGCCGAGCGGAGCGAGGCGGAGGCAACTCGTCGGACGACCTGCCCGGGTGGGGCGAAGTCCCCACCCCGGCCGGCCGGTTCCGGCTCGGCCCGGTCCGGCTGCCCGCCGACCTGGAACTGCTCGCCGGCTGGATGAACGACCCCGAGGTCGACGAGTTCTGGGCGCTCGCCGGGCCGCCCGCCGTCACCGAACGGCACGTCCGGGCCCAACTCGACGGCGACGGACGCAGCCTGCCCTGCCTCGGCCTGCTCGACGGCGCGCCGATGAGCTACTGGGAGGTCTACCGGGCCGACCTCGACCCGCTCGCCGCGCACTATCCGGCTCGGCCGTACGACACCGGCGTGCACCTGCTGCTCGGCCCCGCCGCCAGCCGCGGCCGGGGCCTGGGGGCCCAGCTGCTGGCCGCCCTCGCAGAAATGATTCTCCGGCAACGGCCGCGCTGCGAACGGGTGGTGGCCGAACCGGACGTCCGCAACCGGCGCTCGGTCCGGGCCTTCGAACGGGCCGGATTCCGGGTCGCCGCCGAACTCGACCTGCCCGACAAGCGCGCCGCCCTGATGGTCCGCGACCGAGACCCGCACCCCGCCTAGGACACCCAGTGGACACCTCCCTCCCGCACGACCCGCCGTACGACCTGCTCGGCGTCGGCGTCGGCCCGTTCAACCTCTCGCTCGCCGCCCTCGCCGAGCCCGTACCCGGACTGCGCACCCTCTTCTGCGACCAGCGCCCGGAGTTCCGCTGGCACCACGGCATGCTGGTGGACGGCGCCCGGATGCAGGTGCCCTTCCTCGCCGACCTGGTCTCGCTGGTGGACCCGACCAGCCCGTGGTCCTTCCTCAACTACCTGCGCGCCCAGGACCGGCTGTTCCCGTTCTACTTCGCCGAGCGCTTCCAGCTGCCCCGCCGGGAGTACGACCACTACTGCCGCTGGGCCGCCGAACGGCTGCCCAACTGCCGCTTCGGCACCGAGGTCACCGCCCTGCACTGGGCCGCCGGCCCGGAGGACGGCGCGTGCTTCCGGGTCGAGTTGACGGACACCGCGACCGGGCTGCGCAGCGAGGTCAGGGCCCGCAACCTCGCGCTCGGCGTCGGCACCCGCCCCGTGCTGCCCGAGGCCTTCGCCGCCCTGGCGAACCACCCGCGGGCCTTCCACTCCGCCGAGTACCTGGACCGCCGCGCCGACCTGACCGGCGCCCGGGACATCACCGTGGTGGGCAGCGGGCAGTCCGGCGCCGAGGTCTTCCTCGACCTGCTCCGCCGCCACGAGGGCGACGGCGTCCGGCTGCGCTGGCTCACCCGGACCAGGGCGCTCGCCCCCATGGAGTACTCCAAGCTCGGCCTGGAGCACTTCACCCCCGACTACACCCGCTACTTCCACAGCCTGCCCGGCCCGGTCCGGGACACCCTGGTCGCCGCCCAGTGGCAGCTGCACAAGGCCGCCAGCGCCGAGACCCTCGCCGAGATCCACGACCACCTCTACGAGCGCACCATCGGCCGCCCGATCGACACCGCCCCGGTCGAGATCACCCCCGGCACCGCCGTCACCGAGGCCCGCCCGGGCCCCTGCGGCGGCCTCGAACTGCACTGCCGGCACACCGACTCCGGCACCGAGCACGTGCTGCGCACCGACGCCGTGGTGCTCGCCACCGGCTACCGCGCCGCCCGCCCGGCCGCGCTCGAACCGCTCGCCCACCTGATCGACTGGGACGAGTCCGGGCGCTACCGGGTCGACCTCGACCACCGGGTCGCCACCCGGCCCGGGCTCACCGGCGGCCTCTACGTCCAGAACGCCGAACTGCACACCCATGGCGTCGGCACCCCCGACCTGGGGCTCGGTGCCCACCGGGCCGCCGTCATCCTCAACGCCGTCACCGGCCAGACCGTCCACCGGCTGCCCGACCGCACCGCCTGGACCGGCTTCGCGCCGCCCGTCCCGCCCGTCTCGACCGTCCCAACCGTTTCGACCGTCCACACCGCACAGCCCGACACCGTCGTCCCCCGCCCCCAGGAGCTGACCCGTGCCGCAACCGTCGGCCGCTGAACCGCCGCTCTACCTGCCCCCGCACCTCACCGCAGGGCACTGGCGGCGGGCCGGCCGCGCCCTGCTGGCCAAGATGCTCGGCGAGTTCGCCTACGAGGACCTGCTCAGGCCCGTCCCGGGCGCCCTCGACGGCGAGTACCTGCTCAAGCTGCCCGGGGCCGAGTACCGCTTCGCCGCCCGGCGCGGCGCCTACGACAGCTGGCAGGTCGACCCGGAGTCGATCCGCTGCTCCCAGCCGGACGGCCTGGACCCGCTGCGCTTCCTCCCGTACGCCCGGGAGACCCTCGGGATGCGTGGCGAGACCACCGCCCACCTGATCCGCGAGCTCACCGCCACCCTGACCGCCGACGCCCGCCAGCTGGCCACCGCGCTCACCGCCGCCGAACTCGCCGACCTCGACCACCCCGCGCTGGAGGGGCGGCAGGGCGGCCACCCGTGGATCGTCCCCAGCAAGGGCCGGATCGGCTTCTCCGGCACCGACGCCGCCCGCTGGACCCCGGAGGCCCGCAGCCCGCGCCCGCTGCCCTGGATCGCCGTCCACCGCCGGCTCGCCCAGTACCGCGGCGTGCCCGGTCTGGAACACCCCGAGCAGCTGTACGGCCGTGAAGTGGACGACCTCGACGCGCTGCGCGCCCCGCTCGGGGCCGGCGCCGACGACTACCTGCTGCTGCCCGTCCACCCCTGGCAGTGGGACGAGACGATCCTGCCGTTGTTCGCGCCCTGGATCGCCTCCGGCGAGATCGTCCCGCTGCCCTCGGACGGCGACCCACGGCTGCCCCAGCAGTCCATCCGCTCCTTCTTCAACACCGCCCACCCCGAGCGCTGCACCGTCAAGCTGCCGTTGTCCATCCTGAACACCCTGGTCTGGCGCGGCCTGCCGGTCGAACGGACCCTCGCCGCGCCCGCCGTCACCGCCTGGCTGCACGGGCTGCGCGACGCCGACCCGTACCTGCGGGACGAGTGCCGGGTGATCCTGCTCGGCGAGATCGCCTCCGTCACCGTCGACCACCCCCTCTACCGGGAGATGCCCGAATCGCCGTACCAGTACAAGGAACTGCTCGGCGCGATCTGGCGCGAACCGCTCGGCCCCTTCCTCGCCGCGGACGAACGCGCCCGCACCCTCGCCGCCCTGCTGCAGACCGGCTCCGACGGGCGCGCGCTCGCCGCCGAGCTGATCGCCCGCTCCGGCCTCACCCCCGCCGAGTGGACCGGCCGGCTGTTCGCCGCGATGCTGCCGCCGCTGCTGCACTTCCTCTACCGCTACGGACTGGTCTTCTCCCCGCACGGCGAGAACGCCATCGTGGTCTTCGACGACCGTGGCACCCCGGCCCGGCTCGCGGTCAAGGACTTCGTCGACGACGTCAACCTCAGCGACCAGGACCTGCCCGAACTGCGCGACCTGCCCGCCGAGGCCGCCGGCGTGCTGCTGCGGGACGACCCCCAGGGGCTCTGCCAGTTCATCCACTCCGGGCTGTTCATCGGCGTCTTCCGCTACCTCGCCCCGCTGCTGGAGGCGCAGACCGGACTGCCCGAGACCGAGTTCTGGGCCCTGCTGCGCACCGAGATCCACCGCTACCAGGACCGCTTCCCCGAGCTGCGCGAGCGCTTCGAGCTGTTCGACCTGTTCCGGCCCCGGATCGACCGGCTCTGCCTCAACCGCAACCGGCTGATCATGGACGGTTACCAGGACCGCCCGCACCGCCCGCACGCCGTGCGGCACGGGACGGTGCCGAACGCGCTGGTCGTCGTGGAGGTGCGTCCTCCGGCCCAGCGGGACCGGATTGTCACCCCCGCCCCGTAGGGTGGAAGGGTCATGACGAACGACTCCGAATCCCACGACTCCGAATCCCAGCGGGCGACGGACCTCGGCGACGAGGCCGAGGAAGCCGTCACCGTCCCGCGCTCGCGGATCCCCGAGCTGCTGCACGCCGCGGTCGAGGCCGTCGGTGGCGTGGAGCGTCCCGGCCAGGTGCGGATGGCCGAGGCCGTCGCCGACGCCGTCGAGCACGCCGAGCACCTGCTCGTGCAGGCCGGCACCGGCACCGGCAAGTCCCTCGCCTACCTGGTGCCGGCGCTCGCCCACGGCGACCGCGTGGTGGTCGCCACCGCCACCCTGGCGCTGCAACGCCAGCTGGTGGAGCGGGACTTGCCGCGCACGGTCGAGGCGCTGCACCCGGTGCTGCGCCGCCGCCCGCTGTACGCGATGCTCAAGGGCCGCTCCAACTACCTGTGCCTGCACCGGGCCAACGAGGGCACCCCGAGCGACGAGGGCGAGGGCCTGTTCGACCCGGTGGACGCGCTCGGCGGCCCCACCGGCAAGCTCGGCCAGGAGGTGCTGCGGCTGCGCGACTGGGCGGAGGAGACCGAGACCGGGGACCGGGACGACATGAGCCCCGGCGTCTCGGACAAGGCCTGGGCGCAGCTGTCCGTCAGCTCCAAGGAGTGCCTGGGCGCCACCCGCTGCGCGTACGGGCAGGAGTGCTTCGCGGAGAAGGCCCGGGAGCGGGCCAAGCTGGCGGACGTCGTGGTCACCAACCACGCGATGCTCGCGATCGACGCGATCGAGGGCGCGCCGGTGCTGCCCGAGCACGGTTTGCTGATCGTGGACGAGGCGCACGAGCTGGTCAACCGGGTCACCGGCGCGGCGACCGCCGAGCTGACCGTCGGCGCCGTCAACCGGGCGGTGAAGCGGGCGGCCCGGCTGGCCAACGAGAAGGCCGTGGACCAGCTGCAGGCCGCCGCCGAGAACTACCACGGCCTGATGGAGACCGCCCAGCCCGGCCGGGTCGAGGAGCTGCCCGAGTACCTGGCGTACGCGGTCACCGCGATCCGGGACGCCGCCCGGCAGGTGATCACCTCGCTCGGCGAGACCAGGGACAAGGGGCTCAGCGACGAGGACGCGGTCCGCAAGCAGGCGATGGCCTCGGCCGAGACGCTGCACGAGACCGCCGAGCGGCTGCTGGAGGACTCCGAGTACGACGTGGTCTGGATCGAGCGCAGCGACCGCTACGGGCTCGGCACCGCCTCGCTGCGGGTCGCGCCGCTGAGCGTGTCCGGGCTGCTGCGCGAGGGCCTGTACAAGGAGCGCTCGGTGGTGCTCACCTCCGCCACCCTCAAGCTCGGCGGGGACTTCAACGGCGTGGCAGGCTCGGTCGGCCTGCCCAAGGAGACCCGGCTGCCGGACCAGCGCACGCCCGGCGACAACCCGGAGCCGGGCTTCGGCGAGGACGCCGTCCCGCACTGGCGGGGGATCGACGTCGGTTCGCCGTTCAAGTACCCCAAGCAGGGCATCCTGTACGTCGCCAAGCACCTCGCCGATCCCGGGCGCGATCCCGAACGGCCGGACATGCTGGACGAGTTGGAGGAGCTGATCGGCGCGGCCGGCGGGCGGACGCTGGGCCTGTTCTCCTCGATGCGCGGCGCCCAGGCGGCCGCCGAGGCGATGCGGGAGCGCCTGGACCACCGGATCCTGCTCCAAGGGGAGGACACCCTGGGCGAGTTGATCCGGGAGTTCGCCTCGGACGCGACCACCTGCCTGTTCGGCACGCTCTCGCTGTGGCAGGGCGTGGACGTCCCCGGCTCGGCCTGCCAGCTGGTCGTGATGGACCGCATCCCCTTCCCGCGGCCGGACGACCCGCTGATGAGCGCCCGTCAGAAGGACGTCGAACAGCACGGCGGGAACGGCTTCATGGCCGTCGCGGCGACCCACGCGGCACTGCTGATGGCGCAGGGCGCGGGCCGGCTGGTACGCGCGGCGGACGACCGGGGTGTGGTGGCGGTGCTCGACCCGCGGGTGGAGACCAAGCGGTACGGGGGCTTCTTCCGGTCCTCGATGCCGGAGTTCTGGTACACCACGGACCGCAACCAGGTGCGCCGCTCGCTGGCGGCGATCGACGCCTCGGCGCCGCCGGTGCGGCCGGTGGTGAAGCGGGGCTGAGGCCCTGACTCCTGACCTGACTCCTGAACGCCGGAGGGGCTCCCCGCAGTCGCGGTGGAGCCCCTCTCCGGTGGTGCGGTGGTGTGCGTGGAGGTCAGAGGCGGCGCAGGACGGCGACGACCTTGCCCAGGATGGTGGCGTTGTCGCCGTTGATCGGCTCGTACGCCGGGTTGTGCGGCATCAGCCAGATCCGGCCGTCCTCGCGCTTGAGCCGCTTGACGGTGGCCTCGCCATCGATCATCGCGGCCACGATGTCGCCGTTCTCGGCGACCGGCTGGCGGCGCACGGTGACCCAGTCGCCGTCGCAGATGGCCGCCTCGATCATCGAGTCGCCGCGCACGGTGAGCGCGAACAGCTCGCCCTCGCCGACCAGCTGGCGGGGCAGCGGGAAGACGTCCTCGACGGTCTGCTCGGCCAGGATCGGACCGCCGGCGGCGATCCGGCCGACCAGCGGCACGTAGGAGGTGGAGGGGCGCCCGGCCGTCTCGGCGGTGTTGGGGCGGGCCACCTCGACGCCGCGGACCTCGTAGGCGCGCGGGCGGTGCGGGTCGCGGCGGAGGAAGCCCTTGCGCTCCAGGGCCATCAGCTGGTGGGCGACCGAGGAGGTGCTGGACAGGCCCACGGCCTGGCCGATCTCGCGCATGGACGGCGGGTAGCCGCGGCGCTGGACGGAGTCCCGGATGACCTCGATCACCCGGCGCTGGCGCTCGGTGAGGCCGGCCTCGTCGGTGCGGATGCCGGGGGGGCGGCCGGGCATGGCGCGGGCCGGGGAGGAGTGGGTGTCGTCCATTGTGGTGGAGTGTTCGAGCGGCTGGTCGGGGACGCGGCCCGTGGTGGAAACGGCCGGGCCGGAGAGGCGGTGGTCTTCGCTACGGTCCATGCTGATGTCCACGCTCTGCTGATTCGTGGTGCGCTGCCCCACCTTGAACTGGGAGTGTTCCTGCACCGGGATGGTGTTGCTTTCGATGGTGTTCACGGCGGCCCCTCTCGACGGCTGTCCTCTCCCTTTTCCAGCCCAACGCACCTCCTATCGAAAGGTTGCGCCAAACACACGTTCGAGTGAATTATTCGGGAGTTGGCTGACTCGATCAAGGCTTTGTTGTACATCGAGTAAATGTTCGACCGGATGTCGACTCCGGCAGTCTAATCGGCGCCGACACGCCAGGGGTGTCTCTTCCCCGAAGGCCTACATGTAGTGGCTAGAGTCCTCTCCGTGCCCAGTACTAGTGGTCGCGTCGCATGATCAGCTTGCCGAGGCCGGGGGCACATCGCATAGACTCAACCGGTCCGCACGTCCTGCCAGGGAGGGATCCCCAGGTGCACTGCCCCTTCTGCCGGCACTCCGACAGTCGCGTCGTCGACAGCCGGACCACCGAGGACGGCAGCTCCATCCGCCGTCGTCGACAGTGCCCGGACTGCGGTCGCCGTTTCACCACCGTGGAGACGGCCGCGCTCATGGTCACCAAGCGCAGCGGCGTCACCGAACCCTTCTCCCGGCAGAAGGTGATCACCGGAGTCCGCAAGGCCTGCCAGGGCCGCCCGGTCACCGAGGACGCCCTCGCCCAGCTCGGGCAGCGGGTCGAGGAGTGCGTGCGCGCCAGCGGCAACGCCGAGCTGACCACCCACGACGTCGGGCTGGCCATACTCGGCCCGCTGAAGGAACTCGACCTGGTCGCGTACCTGCGCTTCGCCAGCGTGTACCAGGCGTACGACGGACTCGAGGACTTCGAGGCCGCCATCGCGGAACTCCGGGCCGAGCGGCCCGCCACCGAGGCGGACGGCACCTGCGTGCCCGTTCCCGCCGCCGCGCCCTAGGAGGCGCGCCGGGCCCCCGCGGGCCCGCCACAGCCAACACAACGCAGGCCCCCAGCGGGCCGTCAGCACCACACCGGCCCCGCGAGGGCCCACGCGTGCCCGAAATCGGGGCACGAAACACTACGAACCGTGCGTAAGCGGGCGAGGTCTCCGCCTGCCCGCACACCGGAAGAACGAACCAGCGGTGCCCGGATTTTTCGGGGCACTTCGGGCGTTTGCCCAGGAGGAGGAGCGAGAAGTGACAGACACCACGAGCGGTTCCGCACGCGGGTCGAAGTCCGAGAAGGCCGCGGCCAAGGGCGCCAAGGCCCCGAAGGGCGGTCTCCGGATGGAGCGCATCTACACCACTCCTGGCGTGCACCCGTACGACGAGGTCCGCTGGGAGCGGCGCGACGTCGTCATGACCAACTGGCGCGACGGCTCGATCAACTTCGAGCAGCGCGGCGTGGAGTTCCCCGAGTTCTGGTCGGTCAACGCCGTCAACATCGTCACCTCCAAGTACTTCCGCGGCGCCGTCGGCACCCCGCAGCGCGAGTGGAGCCTCAAGCAGATCATCGACCGCGTGGTGCTCACCTACCGCGCGGCCGGCGAGAAGCACGGCTACTTCGCCAGCAAGGACGACGCCGAGATCTTCGAGCACGAGCTGACCCACGCCCTCCTCCACCAGGTGTTCAGCTTCAACTCGCCGGTTTGGTTCAACGTCGGCACCAAGCAGCCCCAGCAGGTCAGCGCCTGCTTCATCCTGTCCGTCGACGACTCCATGGAGTCGATCCTCGACTGGTACAAGGAAGAGGGCATGATCTTCAAGGGCGGCTCCGGCGCCGGCCTCAACCTCTCCCGCATCCGCTCCTCCAAGGAACTGCTGTCCTCCGGCGGCAACGCCTCCGGCCCGGTCTCCTTCATGCGCGGCGCCGACGCCTCGGCCGGCACCATCAAGTCCGGTGGCGCCACCCGCCGCGCGGCCAAGATGGTCGTGCTCGACGTCGACCACCCGGACGTCGAGGCCTTCATCGAGACCAAGGTGAAGGAGGAGGAGAAGATCCGTGCCCTGCGCGACGCTGGCTTCGACATGGACCTCGGCGGCGACGACATCACGTCCGTCCAGTACCAGAACGCCAACAACTCGGTCCGGGTCAACGACGAATTCATGACCGCCGTCGAGAACGGCACCGAATTCGGCCTGCGCGCCCGGATGACCGGCGAGGTCATCGAGACCGTCGACGCCAAGAAGCTGTTCCGCAAGATGGCCGAGGCCGCCTGGGCCTGCGCCGACCCCGGAATCCAGTACGACTCCACCATCAACCACTGGCACACCTGCCCCGAGTCCGGTCGCATCAACGCCTCCAACCCGTGCTCGGAGTACATGCACCTGGACAACTCCAGCTGCAACCTCGCCTCGCTGAACCTGATGAAGTTCCTGCGCGACGACGACTCCTTCGACGCCGCCACCTTCGCCAAGGTCGTCGAGCTGGTCATCACCGCGATGGACATCTCCATCTGCTTCGCCGACTTCCCGACCGAGAAGATCGGCGAGACCACCCGCGCCTTCCGCCAGCTCGGCATCGGCTACGCCAACCTCGGCGCCCTGCTGATGGCCACCGGCCACGCCTACGACAGCGAGGGCGGCCGCGCCCTGGCCGGCGCCATCACCTCGCTGATGACCGGCACCGCCTACCGCCGCGGGGCCGAACTCGCCGGTGTGGTCGGCCCGTACGACGGCTACGCCCGCAACGCGGCCGCGCACCAGCGGGTCATGAAGCAGCACGCCGACGCCTCGCTGGACGCCGTCTCCTTCGACGACCTGGACGCCCCGGTCTGGCTCGCGGCCAACAAGTCCTGGCAGGACGTGCTGCGGATCGGCGCGCAGAACGGTTTCCGCAACGCCCAGGCCTCGGTCCTCGCCCCGACCGGCACCATCGGCCTGATGATGGACTGCGACACCACCGGCGTCGAGCCCGACCTCGCCCTGGTCAAGTTCAAGAAGCTGGTCGGCGGCGGCTCGATGCAGATCGTCAACGGCACCGTCCCGCGCGCCCTCAAGCGCCTCGGCTACCAGGACGAGCGGATCGAGGCGATCGTCGCCCACATCGCCGAGCACGGCAACGTGGTGGACGCGCCCGGCCTGAAGACCGAGCACTACGAGGTGTTCGACTGCGCGATGGGCGAGCGCTCCATCTCCCCGATGGGGCACGTGCGGATGATGTCGGCGATCCAGCCGTGGATCTCCGGCGCCATCTCCAAGACGGTGAACATGCCGGCCGGCGCGACCGTCGAGGACGTCGAGGAGATCTACTTCGAGGCGTGGAAGATGGGCGTCAAGGCGCTCGCCATCTACCGCGAGAACTCGAAGGTCGGCCAGCCGCTCTCGGCCAAGAAGAAGGACTCCGAGGACAAGGCCGAGGAGACCGCCGTCGCCGCCACGGTCGAGAAGGTCGTCGAGTACCGCCCCGTCCGCAAGCGCCTGCCCAAGGGCCGCCCGGGCATCACCACCTCCTTCACGGTCGGTGGCGCCGAGGGCTACATGACCGCCAACTCCTACCCGGACGACGGCCTCGGCGAGGTCTTCCTCAAGATGTCCAAGCAGGGCTCGACCCTCGCGGGCATGATGGACGCCTTCTCCATCGCCGTCTCGGTCGGCCTGCAGTACGGCGTGCCGCTGGAGACCTACGTCTCGAAGTTCACCAACATGCGCTTCGAGCCGGCCGGTCTGACCGACGACCCGGACGTGCGGATGGCCCAGTCGATCGTCGACTACATCTTCCGCCGCCTGGCGCTGGACTTCCTGCCGTTCGAGACCCGCTCGGCGCTCGGCATCCACTCCGTCGAGGAGCGCACGCGCCACCTGGAGACGGGCTCCTACGAGCCGCTGGAGGCCGAGGAGCTGGACACCGAGTCGCTGGCCCAGTCCGCCCCGGTGGCCCCGGCCAAGCCGGCCCCGGCCGTCGAGGCGCCCAAGCCCGCCCCGGCCCCGAAGCAGGCCCACAACTCCACGGAGCTGATGGAGATCCAGCTCGGCCTCAACGCCGACGCGCCGCTCTGCTTCTCCTGCGGCACCAAGATGCGCCGCGCCGGCAGCTGCTACCTCTGCGAGGGCTGCGGCTCCACCAGCGGCTGCAGCTGACCGCCGGACTGACCCCGCGCGGGTGAGCCACGCCTAGGGCGGGGCGAGGACTTCAGGTCCTCGCCCCGCCCCTTTTCGTTGCCCGGCGGCACCGATGTCACGAATGCGGGCGGTGTCCGGTCCGTAGGGGGTGACGGCGTCTTCCGAGAGGAGTGGTGTGGTGATGGGGACGGTGCTGGTGACCGGGGCGACGGGGACGTTGGGCCGGGAGGTGGTGCGGCTGTTGGTGGCGCGCGGGGTGGCGGTGCGGGGGTTGAGCCGGCGGGCGCGGGAGGCGGCGGACGGGGTCGAGTGGGTGGTCGGGGACCTGGTGACCGGGGCGGGGATCGCGGCGGCCGTGGCCGGGGTCGAGACGGTGGTGGACTGTGCGACCACGCAGGGGAAGAAGGACGTGACCGCGCTCGGGCGGCTGGTGGCGGCGGCCCGGGAGGCCGGGGTGCGGCACCTGGTGTACGTGTCGATCGTCGGGATCGACCGGGTGCCGATCGCGTACTACCGGGCGAAGCTCGGCTGTGAGCGGGTGCTGCGGGAGTCGGGGCTGGGGTGGACGGTGCTGCGGGCGACGCAGTTCCACGACCTGCTGCTGAAGGCCTTCGAGCTGAGCGCGAAGCTGCCGGTGTTCCCGGTGGTGAGCGGCGCCCTGATCCAGCCGGTGGAGGTCCGGGAGGTGGCGGAGCACGTCGTGGAGCTGGTGGGGCGGGAGCCGGCCGGGTTCGCGCCGGAGGTGGGCGGGCCGCGGGTGCGGTCGTACCGGGAGCTGGCCGAGGCGTACCTGCGGGCGGCGGGCCGTCGGCGGGTGCTGCTGCCGCTGCGGATCCCGGGGGCGGTCGGCCGGGCCCTGCGGGCGGGCGGGCTCACGACGCCGGAGCGGGCGGTGGGGCGGGGGACCTTCGAGGAGGCACTGACGCGGCGTTCCGGGTGAGCACCCGGGCAGCCGTCAACCAGGGTTGACATCCGGTCGCTGCGCGAGTCGCTGCGGCTGAAGTCGGGGGAGATCGCGGCGGGCCACCTGCTGCTCGGGGTGCTCCGGGTGGAGGACGGCCTCGGGCTGCGGGTGGTCACCGAGCACGGGCTGGACCCGGCGGCCGTGGGGCTGGCGGTGGAGGCGAAACGGGCCTGAGCGGCCCGGTCCAGAGTGAATGAAGGAGATTGACCGTCAACTAGCGGGTTGAGGCCAATGTCTGAATCGATATGATCGGCCGAAAGCGTGAACCGATCAGCCGCCCGGAGACGTTTCGCGACGTCGCCGGGCGGTCTGGTATGCGCCCGACCAGCCGTCGGCGGCCGCGAACGTCGCCGACCCGCCGCCCGCGCCGCCGCCCGCCGACGTTGCCGAGGACCGCACCGATGAGAGATGCCACCAGCCCCGACGGTCGGCCGCGCCGTCGCCCGGCGCCACGCACCGCCGCGCTGACCGCGGCCGCCGTCCTGCTGGCGCTGGTCGCCGCGCCGGTCGGCATCGGCCGGGCCCTGGGCGCGCACCAGCCGGTCACCGCCGTCGCCGTGGCCGCGGTGGCGGTGCTCTGGCTGATCGCGGTCGGCCTCGCCGCGAGTGGCGCCGAGCGCTCCCGCATGCTGGCCGAGGAGCTGGCCGCGCAGCACGAGGAGACCCGGGCCGCGTTGGTCGCCGCCGGCACCGCCCGGCAGGCCGAGACGGCCGCCCGGGACCGGGCCGCCGCCGCGCTCACCGAACGGGACGCCGCCCGGGCCGAGCGGGCCCGGGCCGAGGCGGACGTCACCTCCGCGCACGCCGAGCTGGCCCGGCTGGAGGCCCGGCTGGACACCGAGCGGGCCGAGGCCGAGGCGGAACGGGAGCGGGCCGCCGCCGAGCGGGCCGAGCTGGAGCGGATCCCGGAGGGCGTGCTGCCCGAGGTGGTGAAGAAGCTGCGTGGGGGCGCGGCCGTGGACAGCGCGCTGGCCGCCCACCGCGAGCACCCCCAGTACGCGCTGCTGCGCGCCGTCGGCGAGGAGATCGGCCGGGGCGAGCGGCTGCGGGCCGCCGCGCTCGCGGTCTGCGCGACCGCCGCCGGCCGGGTCCAGGCGCTGGCCACGAGCATGCACGCCGAACTGCGCGAGATGCAGCACCGGCACGACGAGGAGGTCCTCGGCGACCTGCTGCGGCTGGACCACTCGACCGCCCAGGCGGGCCGGATGGCCGACAGCATCGCGGTGCTCACCGGCGCCCGCTCGGGCCGCCGGTGGGCCAAGCCGATCGCGGTGGAGTCGGTGCTGCGCGGCGCGCTCGGCCGGATCGGCGCCTACCAGCGGGTACGGCTGCACAACGCCAGCGCCGCCGCGGTCGCCGGCTTCGCGGCCGAGGGCGTGATGCACGCGCTGGCCGAACTGCTGGACAACGCCACCAACTTCTCCGCCCCGCCGGCCGAGGTGCACGTCTACGTCGAGGAGGTGCCGGCCGGTCTGGCGGTCACCGTCGAGGACAGCGGGCTGGGCCTGAGCGACAGTTGGCTGCGCCGGGCCGAACGCGCCGTCTCCGCCGAGCCGCTGGACCTCGCGACGCTGTCCGCCGGCACCCGGCTGGGCCTCGCGGTGGTCGGCGTGCTGGCCCGCAAGCACGGGCTGCAGATCTCCTTCCGGCCGTCGGCGCGCGGCGGCACCGGGGTGGTGATGCTGATCCCGCAGCAACTGGTCGCCCACCCCGTGCCGACGTCCACCCCGGCTCCCGCCCCGGCGTCAGCGCCCGCCACCGAGGCCGTGCGCCCCGCGCTCACCCCCGCCCGCCCGGCGCCCGCCTCACTGCCGCCCGCGCCCAGCGCGCCGAGCGCCCCCAGCGCCGTACCGTCCGCTGCACCGGCCACTGCGGCGGTCCCGGCACCCACCGTCCCCGCCCGGGCCCCGTCCGCTCCCGCCCGGATGACCGACAGCGGCCTGCCGCAGCGCCGCCGCGGGCAGACGCTGGCCACCACCCCGGCGGCGGCCCCGACCGCCAAGCCCGTACGGACCGACGCGGCGCGCGCCGCCGCCCGGTTCGGCGCCTTCCGTAGGGCCGCCCAGCCGGCGCTGCCCGCATCCACCGGGGCGGCGCCGTCCACGGACACCGACACCACGCCCGACGCTTCCACCGTCACCGACAAGGATTCCTGATGAGCAGCGCCACCGACCGCGACCTGGACTGGCTGTTGGAAAACCTGCTGGCCGCAACGCCCGGCACCCGGCACGCCCTGGTGCTGTCCGCCGACGGCCTCAAGCTCTGCCACACCGCCGGGCTGAGCGCCGACCAGGCCGACCAGCTGTCCGCGATCGCCTCCGGTCTGCAGAGCCTGGCGCACGGCGCCTCGATCGAGTTCGGCGACGGCAGCGGCGGAGTGCGGCAGTCGATGACCGAGTTCCACGGCGGCATCCTGTGCATCGTGGCGGCCGGTGAGGGCGCGCACCTCGCGGTGGTCACGGACGACGACGCGGACGTGGGCGTGGTCGGCCACAACATGCACGGCCTGATCGAGCAGATCGGCATCCACCTCAGCGCGCCCGCCCGGGGCGGGGAATCCGGCGGGGCCGCCGACGAGAGCGCCGGGATATGAACGGCGGGCCGGTGCTGCCGGGCCGGGACGACGACCCGGACCGCCTCTACACCATCACCGGCGGCCGCAGCCGTGCCCCGGAGACCGCCTTCGACCTGGTCACCCTGATCGTCGCCGAACGGGAGCCGGCGCCGGGGATGCAGTCGGAGCACGTCCGGATCCTGCGGATGTGCGAGGCCCCGACCGCCGTGGTGGAGGTGGCGGCGGAGCTGTCGCTGCCCGTCTCGGTGGTGAAGATCCTGCTCGGCGACCTGCTGGAGTCCGGCGCGGTCACCGCCCGCCACCCCAGGTTCGCGCCGAACAAGGCCCGGCTGCCCGATCTCGACACGCTGAAGCAGGTGCTGCATGGCCTCCAACGGCTCTGACGTCCCCCCGGCGGAGCGCACCCCGCTGCGGGCGAGTGCCGACAACGCACTGAAGATCGTCGTGGTCGGCGGCTTCGGGGTGGGCAAGACCACCCTGGTCGGCTCGGTCAGCGAGATCCGCCCGCTGAACACCGAGGAGGTGATGACCCGGGCGGGGGAGGGCATCGACCCGGCCGGCAGCTGGGGCAAGCGCTCCACCACGGTCGCCTTCGACTTCGGCCGGATCACCCTGTCCGAGCAGCAGGTGCTCTACCTGTTCGGCGCGCCCGGGCAGGAACGTTTCTGGTTCCTCTGGGACCGGCTGTTCAGCGGGGCCCTGGGCGCGGTGGTCCTGGTGGACACCCGGCGGCTGGAGGACTCCTGGTACGCGATCGACCGGCTGGAGCACCACGGCACCCCGTTCATCGTCGCCCGCAACAACTTCGGCGAGCCCGGCCACACCCTGGAGCAGGTCCGGGAGGCCCTGGACCTGCCGCCCGAGGTCCCGCTGGTGGACTGCGACGCCCGCGACCGGGAGTCCGGCAAGCGGGTGCTGATCGAACTGGTCCACCACCTGGCCGCCCTGGCCGGGGCCGACGCGGCCGCCCTCGTGGGGGCCGACGCCGACGAGGCGGCGGTCGCCTTCGCCGGGGCACCCGACGCGACCCACCAGCAGAGCACCCCGTGATCCGGATCTACGAGGAGAGCACCCCGTGACCCAGCCCGCCGCCACCCCGCCCCCGGGCTGCCCGGCGCACGCCGGCGCCGCGCCGCTGTACGGGCCGCGCTTCCAGACCGACCCGGCCCAGCTCTACCGCGAGCTGCGCGCCGCCCACGGCCCGGTCGCCCCGGTCGAGCTGGCCGGCGGCGTACCCGCCTGGCTGGTGATCGGCTACCGCGAGCTGCAGCAGGTCACCGGCCAGCCGCAGCTGTTCGGGCGGGACTCCAGCCGCTGGCACGCCTGGGCGACGCTGCCCGCCGACTGGCCGTTGAAGCCGATGATGGCGCCGGTGCCGTCGATGCTGTACACGGAGGGCGAGGAACACGTCCGCCGCTCCAGCGCGGTCACCGACGCGCTGGCCGGGATCGACCCGTACGAGCTGCGCAAGCACTCGGAGGAGATCGCCGACCGGCTGATCGACGGTTTCGCCGGGCGCGGCGAGGCCGACCTGGTCGCCGAGTACGCCCACCTGATGCCGTTGCTGGTGCTCTGCCGGGTGCTGGGCCTGGACGAGGAGCGGGCGGCCGAGCTGGTCGACGCGGTGCTCACCATGCTGGACGGCGGCGCGGGCGCGCAGGCCTCCGCCCAGCGGCTGCTGGAGCTGATGCTCGAGGTGGTCCGGGCGAAGGCCGAGCACCCGGGCGGGGACGTGGCCTCGCGCATGCTGGCCCACCCCGCGGGCCTGGACCACGACGAGATCATGCGCGACCTGCGGGTGCTGTTGATCTCCGGCCACCAGCCGAGCTCGTACTGGATCTCCAACGCGCTGCGGCTGATGCTCACCGACGAGCGGTTCTCCGCGTCGCTGGCGGGCGGGCGGCGCAGCATCAGCCAGGCGCTCAACGAGGCGCTCTGGGAGGACACACCGGTCCAGATCTTCGCCGGCCGCTGGGCGGTGCGGGACACCCAGCTCGGCGGTCAGCGGATCGCCGAGGGGGACATGCTGCTGCTCGGCTTCGCCGGAGCCAACGCGGACCCGTCGGTGCGCCAGCCCGACGGCCGCCCGGCCGAGGGGAACCGGGCGCACATGAGCTACTCGTACGGCGAGCACGGCTGCCCGTTCCCGGCCCAGGAAGCGGCCGAGGTGATCGCCACCACCGCGATCGAGGTGCTGCTGGACCGGCTGCCGGACCTGCGGCTGGCGGTGGCCGAGCACGCGCTGGTGTGGCGGCCCTCGGCCTGGGTGCGCGGGCTGGTCGCGCTGCCGGTCTCGTTCACCCCGGGCCACTGACACCCGTCGTTCCGGCCCGAGTCGACCCCACGTCCCCGTACGCGAAGTCCCCGTGTGTGAAGGAGAGTTGCCGCCGATGACCGCTGTCCCGGCCCCGATCGCGCTCGACCCGCTGGCCCGCGACAACGCCGCGGAGGGCGCCCTGCTGCGGGCCGCCGGCCCCGCGGTGCCCGTGGTGCTGCCCGGTGGGGTCGCCGCCTGGGCGGTGACCCGGCACGCGGCCGCGCGCGACCTGCTCACCGACGCCCGGCTGGTGAAGGACGCCCGGCACTGGGCGGCCTACCAGCGCGGTGAGGTGCCGAAGACCTGGCCGCTGATCGGCCTGGCGGTGCCCGGTCCGAGCATGGTGACCACGGACGGCGCCGAGCACCGCCGGTTGCGGGCGCTGGTCGCCCAGGCCTTCACCCCGCGCCGGGTCGAGCTGATGCGCCCGCGGGTGGAGGAGATCACCCACGCGCTGCTGGACGGCCTGGCGGCCGGGGAGCGGGTGGTCGACCTCAAGACCGCCTTCGCCTTCCCGCTGCCGATGACGGTGATCTGCTCGCTGCTGGGCGTCCCGGAGTCGGACCACGGCCTGCTGCGCGACCTGTACGAGCGGTTCTTCGGCATCAAGCCCGACCCGGGGGGCATCCAGGCGACCGTCGCCGGGCTGAACGCCTTCGTCAACGGCCTGGTGGCACAGCGCCGTTCGGCGCCGGGCGAGGACCTGGCGAGCGTGCTGCTGGCGGCGGACACCGAGGGCGGGGCGCTCACCGACGCGGAGGCGGCGGCCACCCTGCGGGTGATCATCGCGGCCGGCCACGAGACCACGGTGAACCTGATCGGCAACGCGGTGCGGGCGCTGCTGGCGCACCCGGACCAGCTGGAGCTGGTGCGTTCGGGCCGGGTGTCCTGGGACGCGGTGGTCGAGGAGTCGCTCCGCTGGACGCCGCCGACCAGCAACTTCCTGTTCCGCTTCACCGCCGCGGACATCGAGGTCGGCGAGCTGGTGATCCCGGCGGGCGAGCCGGTGCTGGTCTCGTACAACGCGATCGGCCGGGACCCGCTGCAGCACGGGGTGACGGCGGAGCTGTTCGACGTCACCCGGGACCCGACCCGGCACCTGTCCTTCGGCCACGGTCCGCACGTCTGCCCGGGCTCGCCGCTGGCCCGGCTGGAGGCGGGGATCGCACTGCCGGCGCTGTTCGAGCGCTTCCCCGGGCTGTCGCTGGCGGTGCCGGACGGCGACCTGCGGCCGAGCCCGTCGCTGGTGGTGAACAGTCTGCTGGAGCTGCCCGTCCGGCTCTGGTGACGTCGCTCCAGGAGCGGGGGCCCCGTCCGGCTTCCGGGCGGGGCCTCGGCGTCCGGTGGCCGCCGTCGTCCGGTGTTCGCGGGCGCGGTTTCGGGGCTCGTCGGGTTTCGGGGCTCGTCGGGTTTCGGAGGTCGTCGGGTTTCGGAGGTCGTCGGGTTTCGGGGCTCGTCGGGTTTCGGAGGTCACGGTCGGGGCACCGGTGTGTGAAGGTCGACCACGGACCTTGGCGGCGGCCGACGGCTGCGTTAACGTCGTCGAATCGGTTCGGCCGCCCGCTCGCTCAGCGACCCCTGTCCGCCCATCTCCGGTACAGCGCAATGTCGTTCAGCCAACCCCCGGCAGCTCGCCCTGGCGAGGAGGACCGCATTGACCCCCAACCCGACCGTGCCGTCCCAGAGTTCCCGCCGCCGACTGGTCGCCGTGCCCGCGCTGCTGGCGGCGCTGGCCCTGACCGCGGCCTGCTCGAACAGCTCCGGCGGTTCGGGTGACGGCGGTGGAGCCGCCCAGACGCTGACCGGCGACTGCGCCAAGTACCAGCCGTACGCGGGACATTCGGGCACCACGGTGACGATGTTCGCCTCGATCCTCAGCCCGGAGTCGGACAACCTGGAGAAGTCCTGGGCCGAGTTCAGCAAGTGCACCGGGATCAGGATCAGCTACGAGGGTTCCAACGACTTCGAGTCCCAGCTGCCGGTCCGGGTGGCCGGCGGCAACGCCCCGGACTTCGCGATCATCCCGCAGCCGGGCCTGCTGGCGCAGATGGTCAAGAGCGGCAAGGTGGTCAAGCCGCCCGCCCAGACCGTCGCCAACCAGGACAAGTGGAGCCCGGTCTGGAAGACCTACGGCTCGGTCGACGGCACCTTCTACGCGGCGCCGATGAGCGCCAACATGAAGTCGCTGGTCTGGTACTCGCCGAAGGCCTTCGCGGCGGCCGGCTACGAGGTGCCGAAGACCTGGGCGGACCTGATGACGCTCAGCGACCGGATCGCCAAGGCGGGCGGTCCCAAACCCTGGTGCGGCGGCATCGCCTCCGGCACGGCCACCGGCTGGCCGGCCACCGACTGGCTGGAGGAGGTGGTGCTGGGCACGTACGGCGGCGACGTGTACGACCAGTGGGTCGGCCACCAGGTGAAGTTCTCCGACCAGAAGATCACCACGGCGATGCGGACCGTCGCCGACTGGATGCTCAACCCGGCCTGGGTGAACGGAGGTTACGGCGACGTGAAGTCGATCGCCACCACCACCTTCCAGGATGCGGGCGCGCCGATCCTCACCGGCAAGTGCGCGATGCTCCAGCAGGCCTCCTTCTACGAGGCGCAGTGGCCCAAGGGCACCAAGGTCGCCCCGGACGGTGACGTCTTCGCCTTCCACCTGCCCGCGGTCAACCCGGCGATCGCCAACCCGGTCGAGGGCGGCGGTGAGTTCCTGGCGGCCTTCTCCGGCCGGCCCGAGGTGCAGGCGGTGCAGAACTACCTGTCCAGCTCGGACTGGGCGAGCAGCCGGGTGAAGACCGCGAGCGGCTGGGTCTCGGCCAACCAGGGCGTGGACAAGAGCCTGTACACCGACCCGATCGACAAGCTCTCGGCGGAGGCGCTGACCGACCCGAGTGCGACCTTCCGCTTCGACGCCTCCGACATGATGCCGGCGGCCATCGGCTCCGGACAGGAGTGGAAGTCGCTGACCGCCTGGTTCGCGGAGGGACAGTCGATCCAGAAGGTCGCCGGCGACATCGACGCCGCCTGGCCCAAGTAGCGGCCCACCGTCCGGACTTCAAGGCAGCCGCCGTCCGGACTTCGAGGCAGCCGCCGTCCGGACTTCGAGGCAGCCGCCGTCCGGACGTACCCGGGGACCACCTGTCGAGGGCGGTGCGGGGCCACCCACCCACCCGCACCGCCCGCCCGCACCGACCGGCACCGCCCGCTTCCCACCCGCTTCTCACCGGACCCGAAGGGACGTGCAGCCATGTCCGTATCCGGCTCCCCGCCGGCCGCCGACTCCCTGGCCGTCGGCGCCTGGGGTGACGCGGCGGTCAAGTTCGGCAACAGCGTCGGCGCGATCGCGGGCTTCCTCGGCATCCTGCTGGTGGTCTTCCTGGTGGCCGGCCGGGCCCGGGGCCGCCTGGCCCGCCCACTGGCGGTGCTGGTCTTCCTCGGCCCGGCCGTACTGCTGCTGGTGGTCGGCCTGGTGGCGCCACTGATCCGCACCGTCTACCTGAGCCTGCACAACGCGGACGGCAGCAGGTTCGTCGGCGGCGAGAACTTCGGCTGGGCCTTCACCACCGATTCGGTGCAGAAGGTGCTGGTCAACACCCTGCTGTGGCTGCTGGTCGCGCCGCTGGCGGCGACCGGCCTCGGCCTGGTGCTGGCGCTGCTGGTGGACCGGATGCGCGGCCAGTCGGTGTACAAATCGCTGATCTTCATGCCGATGGCGATCTCGCTGGTCGGCGCCTCGATCATCTTCAAGTTCGTCTACGAGGCGCGCGGGAAGGACCAGCCGCAGATCGGGCTGCTCAGCCAACTCGCGCACGCGGTGGGCTGGTCGGACCCGCCGAACTGGCTGCTCAGCCAGCCGCTGAACACCTTCCTGCTGATGGTCGTGATGGTCTGGGTGCAGACCGGGTTCGCGATGGTGGTGCTGTCGGCGGCGATCAAGGCGATCCCGGACGAGGTGGTGGAGGCGGCCCGGCTGGACGGTGCGACCGGGGTCCGGCTGTTCTGGCACGTCACCGTGCCGATGATCCGCACCACGGTGATGGTCGTGCTCACCACCGTCATGATCATCACCTTGAAGGCCTTCGACATCGTCCGCACCATGACCGGCGGCAACTTCGGCACCCAGGTGCTGGCCAACGAGATGTACTCGCAGTCCTTCGGGCAGTCCAACGACGGGCGGGGCGGTGCCCTCGCGGTGCTGCTGTTCCTCGCGGTGCTGCCGCTGGTGGCCTACAACATCGTCCAGCTGCGGAGGGAGCGTGAGGTGCGGTGAGCGATCGAGGCGGGGTGAGTGATCGGGACCCGGCGAGTGACCGGGGCCCGGCGGGTGATCGGAGCCCGGTGGGCCGCGCGATGACCGACCGTCCCCGGAACCCGGTGCGGAAGTCCTTCAGCAGCCCACTGGCCTCGGCGTTCGTGATCGCGATGACGGTGCTCTGGACGATCCCGACCTTCGGCCTGCTGGTGACCTCGCTGCGCCCCAAGAAGGACGTGACCACCGACGGCTGGTGGAACGCCCTGATCCACCCGGACTTCGGCCTCGGCAACTACCACGAGGTGCTGTTCGAGGGCGGCTCCGGCAGCTCCACCGGCATGATGCCCTTCCTGGTGAACTCGCTGGCGATCAGCATCCCGGCCACCCTCTTCCCGCTGGTGCTCGCGGCGATGGCGGCGTACGCACTGGCCTGGGTGCGGTTCCGGGGGAGCGACGCGGTGTTCTTCACGGTGTTCGCGCTCCAGGTGGTGCCGCTCCAGATGGCACTGATCCCGTTGTTGCGACTGTTCTCCGGCGGCGCGCACCTGGGCCCGCTGACGCTGATCCCGGCGCTGGGCGTGAAGGGCAGCTACGCCCCGGTCTGGCTGGCGCACACCATGTTCGCGATGCCGCTGGCGGTGTTCCTGCTGCACAACTTCATCGCCCAGCTGCCGCGCGACCTGATGGAGGCCGCTGTGGTGGACGGCGCCTCGCACTTCAAGATCTTCCGTTCGATCGTGCTGCCGCTGTGCGCGCCGGCGCTGGCCTCCTTCGCGATCTTCCAGTTCCTGTGGGTCTGGAACGACCTGCTGGTCGCGCTGGTCTTCGCGGGCGGCACACCCGAGGTGGCGCCGATGACGGTCCGGCTGGCGCAGCAGGCCGGTTCGCTCGGCGGGCGCTGGGAGCTGCTCACCGCCGGGGCGTTCCTGTCGGTGATCGTGCCGCTGATCGTCTTCTTCAGTCTCCAGCGGTACTTCGTCCGGGGGCTGCTGGCCGGGTCGGTGAAGGGGTAGTCGGGGGGAGGGATGGGTGCTCAGGGCTTCTGAACATGTTCAGTAGCAACTTTTGAACCTGTTCAGAATGGTCTACAGTCGGCAGCGGCAGAGGCGTCGAACAGCCGCCCGCGGACCGCCCGGAGGGCGGCCTGCGCATGCCCGTCGACCACCGAGGGGGACTCATGACAGGCCTGCCCACGCCTGCCCCGAACGATCCGCTGCCCGCCTCCGGGCCGCATCCGTCGGACGATCCGTACGTGCCGTACGCGGCGGCCGATCCGTATGCTGCGGCCGACCCGTACGCGCCGTACGCAGCGTCCGGCCGGGGTGCGTCGGCGTCCGGCCACGGCGCGTCGTCTGGCCGGCGTGCATCGTCCCGCCCGTACCGGCCCGGCGGTCCGCACGGCTCGTCCGTCGTGTCCGGGCCGACGATCGGGGCCCGGCTGCACCTCACCGACCCCGAGCGGCGGGCGGCGGCCACGCCCCGGGTCCTCCTGTTCGCCCTGCTCACCGGCCTGCTGACGGCCTGGCTGCTGTACGACGGGGTGGGTGCCAACCTGCTGATCTGCGGTGCCGCCACGGCGGTCGTGGCCGGTCTCGTCGCCCGCGCGGCCGGTCGCCGGATCCGGCCCTGGACGGTCGTCTGGAGTCCGCTGGCCCTGGCCCTGCTCGCCGTTCCGGCCTGCTGGGACGCGGGTTGGCCGGCCCTGCTGGCCTCCGGCTGCGCGCTGGGCCTGGCCTCGCTCGCGCTCCACGGTGGCCGCCGCTGGTCGGGGGTGCTGTTCGCCCTGCCCGCCGTGCTCTGGCAGTTGGTGCCGGGCGTCGGCTGGGTCTGGGACGGTCTGGAGGGGCGGCCGCTGCCGGGGCGCGGGCGGATCGTGCCGGTGCTCAAGGCGCTCGCGGTCGCCGCCCTCCTGCTGACCGTCTTCGGCCTGCTGTTCGCCAGTGCCGACGCCGCCATGGCGGACCTGCTGGCCGGCCTGAGTCCCAGCATCGACATCCACCAACTGCCACTGCGCGGACTGCTCTTCGCGCTCGGCACGCTCACCGCGTTGGGCTTCGCGCACATCGCGGCCGGCCCGCGCCGCTGGGACCGGATGACGGTCCGCCCGGGGCGGGAGCGGCGACGGCTGGAGTGGGCGCTGCCCCTGGTCGCGCTCAACCTGATGTTCGGCGCCTTCGCGGTGATCCAGGCCGTGGTGGTGCTCGGCGGCGCGGACGCCGTGCTGAGCAACACCGGGATGAGCCGCTCCGCGTACGCCCGGCAGGGCTTCTGGCAGCTGAGCGTGATCACCGTGCTGACCCTGGTCGTGGTGGCCGTCGCCAAGCGCTGGGCCCCGCGCACCACCCCGGCCGATCGCCGACTGGCGCGGATCCTGCTCGGGCTGCTCTGCCTGCTGGCGCTGGCGGTGGTCGCCTCGGCGCTCGGCCGGATGTGGTTCTACGTGGACGCCTCCGGGCTCACCCGGCTGCGGCTGTGGGTGCTGGTGGTCGAGCTCTGGCTGGGCGTCGTCTTCCTGCTGCTGATCACGGCCGGGCTCACTCGTGGCACCGGCTGGCTGCCGCGCGCCGTCGTCCTCAGCGGCATGCTCACCGTCGCGGTGTATGGCCTGATGGGGCCGGACGCGATCGTCGCGGAGCAGAACGTGGCCCGGTACGAGCGCACGCAGCAGATCGACCTGCGCAACGTCCGCGAACTCTCGGCGGACGCGGTGCCCGCCCTGGACCGGCTGCCGAACCCCCAACGGATCTGTGCGCTCGAACTGATCCGGGCCGACCTGGCGAACGATCGCGCGCCCTGGTACGCGACCAGCCACTCCGCCGCCCGGGCCCGCGAGATCCTCGCCGCACGGCCGTTGGTCGAGGGCGGGAGCGCGAGGACGAGCGCCTGCGAGCGGGCGGGACTGCACGTGGACCCGTACTTCTGACCGCCGGGCGCACGCGGCGGGCCCGCCGGGCCTCAACGTGATCCTGGACGGGATCGAGGCGAGGCGGTCCAGGG
>NZ_JBSFGK010000036.1:0-82233 GCF_053596495.1 Kitasatospora sp. NPDC001683 | reverse complement strand
GCTGCAGTTCCGTGTCACGCGCCAGGCGAAGGACGACAGCGCGGTCCCGACCCGTCTCGCCGCCCCGGCCCAGCCGCTCGGGCGCGACCAGGCGGAGGCGGTGAGGCACTTCGACTTCCGCCGCACCGAGGCCGGCGACGATCAGGCGATGTGGACGATCAACGGCCGCCCGTTCACCACCACCGACACCTGGGCCACCCCGCGCCTGGACACCGTCGAACTCTGGCGCCTGAGCAGCGACTTCCACCACCCCGTCCACCTGCACCTCGCCCAGTTCCAGGTCCTCACGCGTGGCGGCAAACCACGGGCCGCCACGGATGCGGGCTGGAAGGACACCGTCGACGTCCGCCCCTACGAGGTGGTCGAGGTCCTGGTCCGCTTCCGCGGGTACCGGGGCCGGTACATGCTGCACTGCCACAACCTCGAACACGAGGACATGGCGATGATGGCGAACTTCGACGTCGTCTAACCCGCCCGCCGCCGCCCGGCCGCCGAACCGGCCCACAGCCGCCGCAGCAGATCGGCGGGCCTGGCCAAGCTGACCAGGCTCCACCAGGAGACCGGTGGCACCTCGCCCTCGGCTTGAGGGGCTCCGTCATCAGGTCAGGAACGCGCGAGGCTTTGTGCTTCGGTGTGCTTCTGCCTCGGGTTGGTGGGACAGCTGGCGGTCCCTGTCGACAGCGTCCGCCCGGCCGGCAACCTGACGCTCAACGGCGGCGCCACCACTGCGGCCGACCCCGGCCAGGGCGGCACGCTCACGCTGAACGGCAGCTCGGCCTACGCCGCCACCACCGGCCCGATGGTCAACACCGGTGCCAGCTACACCGTCTCGGCCTGGGTCAAGCTGTCCGACCTGAAGAACAACTCCACCTTCGTCTCCCAGTCGGGAACCGACGCCAACGGCCTTCAGCTCTACTACTCCAACTGGGCGCACGCCTTCGCGATCGGCCACGCACACGCGGACGACACCACCGGCACCTTCACCAGCGCCTACGGACCGGGCGACGGCCCCCTGAGCCCCAAGGTGAACACCTGGTACCACCTGGTCGGGGTGTACGACGCCGACCACCAGCAACTGCGGCTGTACGTCAACGGGACGGCCGCCGGCACCGCCGACTACGCCGGAACCGTCTGGAACGCCACCGGACCGCTGCAGCTCGGCCGCCGCCTCTACCAGGGCACCTACGGCGAGTGCGCGGCCGGCCGGATCAGCGACGTGCAACTCTTCGGCCAGGCGCTCTCTCCTGCCGGGGTGACATCGCTCGACAAGGCCCAACCGGTGCCGACCCAGCTCAGCTGATTCCCCCTTCACATCGGCTCGCCCGTTCCGGAACCCCCGGTACAGGCGGGCCGCTCTCTTTTTCCTTGGGCCTCACGTGTTCATCGACTCCCGCGCAAAGGCGCGGGCAGTAGGACTTCCGGTACGACCTGTTCCAGTCCGGCTCCAGGCGCCACAGCTCGTCCAGCTTGGCGGGTCCGGGCCCGCCTTCTCGGTCAGCTGCAACTTCGAGCCGGTCTTCCCGCCGATCGAGCCCCGGCACGTCCAACACGGGCGCAGCTGCGCGTTGGCCGCGCGGGCCGCCCTCCAACCGCATCTGGGCCTTGGCCTCCTCCTCCTGCCGCTGGCGGTGCTTCTCGTGGCAGGGCCAGCAGCGGCCGCCCGGTTCGGGGCCCGGCCGCAGTCAGCGCAGGCCAAGGTCCGCATCAGCTCACGGTGAGCCCGGCGGGCCTTCTTCTCCCTCTCCTTCTGGCGCTGGTCGTAGACGGCGCGGTTGTCCGGGTTGTCCAGCGCGTCGAGCAGGGAGTGCCGGTCGCGGCGGCCGAAGCGCCACCACACCGGCCCGAGCGGCCCGTGCTCGGTCAGCAGGTCCAGCGTGGTCGCGATGACCGGTACGGCGTCGTCGTACTCGCGCCAGCCGTCCCCGTCGTTGTCGTCCCGGGGCACCGTGCGCCACTGCCCGCGCCAGCACTCCGCCGACAGGTCCGCGACGGCCTCCTGCCGGTTGGCCAGGGCGACCGGTCCGGCATCGATGACGACCAGGGCGACGGGCGGGTGCCCGGCGCGGGTGTGGCGGGGCCAGGTCCGGCGCCACCAGTGCGCCGTCCGGCCGGCCGGCTCCTCGTCGGCCGTTGTCGGACCTCGGTGCCGAACAGCTCGCGGTACCGGGGGAACTTCGCGGCGACGTCGGCCGGAGCCGTGGTGGAGCGGTCGACCTCGACCATCAGCACTGGCACCCCGATCTCCGGAGCCTGCCACACCGCATCTCGCCGCACCTTGCGCCGGCCGCCCGGCAGCAGGAACTCCACCTCGGTCGATCAGGACCGCACCGTGCCCACCCCGCCCGCGGCCCCCGGCGCGCTGCCGCCGAGGACGAACGCGGCGATCGTCTCGTTGACCGCCATCGCGTGCTGAGCAGCGGAGGCGCCCGGCACCCCGGGCCGTGGAGCCATCCCCGAGCGGGACAGGCCGAGCACCTGCCAGGTCGCCTCCAGCCCCGCGGCGCCCTCCAGCCGCCACGTCTTGTGCCGGTCCTCGGTGTTCCCGTCGGAAGCGACCACGCCGTGCGACGCGAGATCGCCGAGCGCCTGCCGGATCGCCCTGTTCGACGCCGCCCCCGGGCGCAGCAGGCGCTGGAGCTGGTCGGCGGTGGCGACCTCGAGGACGCCGAGCGCGCCGAGGACATCGGCCCGCAGCGCGGTGGTCGAACCGTTCGGGTTCGCAGACCCGCGTCGGACCGCGATCCGTCCCAGCCGGGACGGCTGCGGCTGCGATGGATCGACGGCGTCGGCCTGGTCGTCGCTACCGTCGGGCTGGACAAGGCTCTGACGGGTGCTCGCGGACGTCTCCCGGTGGTCGTGGTCGCGCGGTGATCGGGGAAGCGGTGGAGGCGGACATGCGGCAGACTCCCCGGGTGATCGTTTTGCAGCCCGTCCTCGAGGTCTACGCCCAGGACAACTTCACCCTCTGGCCTGTCGCCGAGTCCGAGGCGTACTGTCTTCTGCCGCTCAGCAGCGCGCTCGGCCCGGCCGAGGTCGGCACGGCCGTGATGCGTATCGCCGAGTGCAACGACATCGATCCCGAGGTCGACGGCCGCCCGCCGCGGCCCGCCGACCCGCTCGGAGCGTTCCTCCACGGACTGCTCACCATGGACGGCACCTACGCCTCCGGCGGTCTACAGGTCACCGACACCGCCACCGGCACCACCCTGCTGCCAGGCTGCTGCAGCGGGCTGGCAGAGTGGCGCAGTTGGCTTGAGGTCGTCGACGGCAACGGCCGGGCCTCCTTCGGCCACACCCCCACCCCGCTCGCGGAACGCCACGGTTACTGGGTGCGATTGACCGTCGACGCCGAGGAGGACGACAGCCCGGCGATCGAGCTGCCCGTCACCGAGCTGCGCCGTCTGCTCGCCGCCGCGGAGCGCGACCTGGCCGACTTCCTCGCGCTGGCCGCGGCCTGGGCCGCCCGAAACCTGCCCGACCACGCCGCCCCCGTCACCGCCGCCCTCGCTGCGGCCCTGGACATGCCCGCGCCGGCCGTGCGGTCGAAGCCGTAGCAACCTCCCCAGATACCTCAACGTCAACCGGGTCCACCTCGCGCTGGCCGACTCGGCGCTTCGCGGACGCGGCCTTCCGAGGAATCAGACCTCCTCGACCTGGGCGTTCTCGGCCCCGAACTTCTCGTCGGGCGGTTCGAATGCCCAGAGGGTGCCGTCGGCTACCCGGCTAGCATCGAGATCTCCGGTTCCTGGCCGACCTCCAGGAGGAAAAAGGCCAGGAACGTGGCGCCCTCATCGGTGGCGTCGAATCGGACCGGAACGCCCTCGGGCTCGTAGAACGGGTCGCCCGGCTTGAGCAGTGACTCTGGCTCTCCCTCGACCTGGAGGATCACTGAGCCCTCCAGGACGCTGCCGAAGACCGGGCCGTTGTGCACGTGGTAGCCGGCAGCGAACCCGGGGGCGAGGCTGATCCTGCGGGCCTCCACCCGGCTCGTCGCCTTGGCTTTCAGGAGCGCTGTGTCCATCAGCACCACGCGAGAGATCGGTGACTGCTCGACGCTGGTCGCACCTGAGGTGTTGTCATTCTTCATGGGTATATCCTGGCAGGTTGTCAGAACGTGATCGACTTTTCCCAGCAGGGCTGCGGAGGGGGCGCATGGTCCACGCATCAGCTCACACGGCTTCTGGCTGGAGCTGGTGAGGCATGTTCCAGCCTGCGGCGAGCCTCGACGGATGAACATTGTGCCCACCGCCGAAAAACTCGCAGAACTTCATGATCAGTGGGTCCCAGCCGAGCGGGTCCACGTGGTGCGTCCCCGGGATGACCAGTTCCTCCGCGACGTGGGCGCGAAGGACCTCGACCTGGAAGGCGGTGGCGTGAGTGGCGGGGGAGCCGAGGGGGTGGGACGAGACGAGACGGCACTCGAGCTGGATCGGGCATTCCGCGACCCGGGGCGCCCGGACCAGCTCCGATGCCTGCTCGGTCAGCTGCGCGGCCGCGAACTTGTCCGGCTCGTACCGGTAGCCCTGCTTGGCCTTGAAGTCCGGCACGGCTGCCTTCCCGGTGGTGAGCGCGATGCGGTCCACAGCATCGACCATCGCCGAGGAGGGCAGGTTGAGCACGCATTCGCCTTCACGGAGCAGGTTCGCGGTCGTCTGGCTGCTGTTGCCGAGACCGAGCATGCAGGTCTGGCCCAGCCACCATGCCGAGGACATCGGCGCGAGGTTCGCGGTGCCGTCCTCGTTGCGTGAGCTGATCAACACCACCGGAGTGCCGAAGTACAGCACCTTGAGGCCGGGAACGACGTGCATTGGTTCACCCTTCGCAGAATATGAGTCGCGTGGACTCGCGATCAGGAGCGCGAGCCGCGTCAGCGACTCTGCCCGAGGTGGGCGGACGCTGCTGGCCGCAATCGGACGTCGCGTTCGGGAGACTTGGGACGCGCTTCGTGCTGCCCGTTTGTCTGCCCAGGTCGGACGAAACCCCTAAACGCGTCTGCACCACCAGCACGGTGTTGTGCAGTGGCCCACAGACCCAACCGGACTGCCTGAACCGACTCGAGCCGTCCCCAGTCCGTGGAGCAGGCTGGCCGGCTGCCAGCCGGTGCGCTCCTCAATGAGTGATGTACATCGTGAAGTTGCAGGTCGCGGGCCTGGTGTGCGCGGGTATCGACGTGCTACCGCTGGTCGGCGGCTGTTGTCCGCGGTGAAGACGCTGGCGGTGAGCACAGCAAGGTCACTCGAACGGCTTACAGCGCTGACCTCCGGCGAGGAGCGGGTCGACCGATCTGCGTAAGATCGCAGAGAGCACAGACCCACTGAACTCGATCGCCGACAGGCTCCGGGGCCGGCAGCGGACAGGGCGTCGGCTACTTCCGCCTCCACACCTCCGGGAACGGTTCGGAGGGGACGAGGGCGGTGTCCGCCGGCCGGCCGCCCAGGTTTGGGACGGCCACCGTGACGGGCCGGTGCCTTGGGTCGAGGGAGGTGCCGTATGGCTGAGGCGAAGGAACCGCGTCCAGATCCCACGAGGCGGCCCCACCTGGGCATGCGGGCCGGCGAACTCGACGGCAAATGGTATGCGAAGTACTGGAATCCGGTGATGGCGCCGTTGCCGGGGCACGTCCGGGATGCGATCACCCTCGGCCCGCAGGCACCCCCGCTGTGTCTGAGCCTTGATGACGCGGGGAGGCTGAGCGACGCCGGCTACCAGGAGTTCGAGAACGGGTACAGCCTCCTGGACGACGGTTCCATGTACGTCGCCGCGCTGACCCGCATGCCAGGGGCTTCCCCGGCCATGGTGGACTGGTGGTTCGGGTGGCACGCCACCGAGACCCAGCGGTACAAGCTGTGGTACCCACGTGCCCACCTGTACGCGCAATGGCACGGAGACGCGGTGGACCGCAGCACTCCGTACCGTGCGAGGTACCTCAGCGGCACGTCCTTCGTCGACGAGTACGTCGGAAACGTGCTGGGCCGGCTCGCCATTCGCTTCGTCCATCCCGGCAGACTCGGATTCGACGAGGACGGGCTTGCGCCGGACGAGGCGACCGCGATCTGCGCGACGGTCGGGATGTCACAGGTCCCGCTCGACTGGGGCTGGTTGGTCCACTACGTGCGCCGGGTCAGGGACGGCGCTGAAATGCGTTCCCGCTTCTGGATGGGCGGCGGCCACGTCGCCACCCGCGCAGGAGCCCGCCTCGGGAGCGAGCTCGAAGCGGCTGCCGAAGGTGTGAGGCGCCTGGGAGAAGGCCAGGCCCGCGCCATGGTCGTGCACTGCTCTCAGGAGATGAACCACCTCGCCTCGTTCCTGCCCGCCCTGTTCGAGGAGTACGAGCGCAGGAGATAGGCGGCCCAGCACGGAGGGATTCGGCCGCACTCGCACAGCCGCCGTCCCGAAGTCGCCGAGGCCGCTCACCGGCAGGGCATGGTCGACCCCTCGGTACCGCTGCCTGACCCACTACTCCCAGGACGTGGTGCCGGTGCGCGGAGGAAGTCCGGGAGACAGCTGCGGGGCGTGGCATTCCTTCGGTGGACGAGCCGCGCCGCACGGAGGGAGAAGGCATGGCGACCCAGATCGAGGGCAGGGTGCTGCGGCGGGGTGAGTACCGCTACGAGATGCACCGCCGCGAGGCGTGCTGGCACGCCGGGGTGCCGAACCGCTATCCCGAGGTGATCGTCCTGGCGAACAACGAGGACGATGTCGTCGCAGCGGTGCGACTCGCCAGAGAGGAACGCCGGCAGATCGCGGTGCGTTCCGGTGGGCACAGCTGGTCCGGTTCGCACCTGCGCGACGGCACGGTACTGATCGACCTCTCGAACCTGCGGCACGTGACGCTCGACAGGGAGACGATGACCGGCACCGCCCAACCCGGCATCAAGGGATCAGAGCTCAACACGATGCTGGCGAAGGCGGGCCTCTTCTTTCCCACGGGGCATTGCACCGGTGTCTCCATCGGCGGCTACCTGCTGCAGGGCGGCTTCGCCTGGGCCGGACGGGACTACGGTCCGGCCTGCATGTCGGTCACCGGCATCGACGTGGTCACGGCGGCCGGCGAGCGGATCCACGCCGACGAGACACAGCACGCCGACCTGTTCTGGGCGGCCCGCGGCGCAGGTCCCGGCTTCTTCGCCGTGGTGACCGGATTCTCCGTCAAGCTGTACCCGCGCAGGCCGGTCACGATGAACAGCGGCTACTTCTGGCCCGCCTCGGCAGCCCCGGACGTGTACCGCTTCGTGCACGAGATCGGCCGTCAGACGCCGACGGAGATCAACCTCATGTGCCACCGCGACCCGCTGACCGAAGGCGAACCGCTCATCGCCCTCAACGCGACGGCCTTCACCGACGCCGAGGAGGAAGCCAGGGAGCAGCTGTCGATCTATGAGTCCTGCCCCGCACGCGCTCGGGTGCTCGGGACCCGGCTCAACGTAGTCACGGACACCACGATTCTGAGTCGGGTCGGCACCGATCCGCACTACGACGAGACCAAGCGCTATCTCGCCGACAACATGTGGACCCACGCCTCCTTCGACGACCTGTGGCCCAACTTCGAGGATATGCTGGGGACTTGGCCACCGGCTCCGTCGCACATGGTGGTGTTCAACTGGGGAGGATACGCGGGGGAGCCCGAACGCCCGTCGATGGCGTACTCGGTGGAAGACGAGTTGTACTACGGCCTGTACGCGGCCTGGGCCGATCGGGCAGACGACCCGAGGTACACGCGTTGGGTGACCGACCACATGCGAGCGTGGGAACCGTATGCCAGCGGCATGCAGCTGGCTGACGAGAACCTGGTCAACCGCCCGTACCGGTTCGTGACGGACGAGAACCTCCGACGGCTCGACGACATCCGCGCCCGGTGGGATCCCGACGAGGTGTTCGTCTCCTGGCTCGGCCGACCAGAGCCGTAGAGCCAGCTTCGCGGCTCACATTGCCCTGGCGGGCGTCCGCTTGGTCTAGTGTCTTGCGTCGCAGATCCCGAGGGTAATTTCTACTCTGCTGGGGGGTCTGGCGGGTTGATCTTGGTGAGGTAGTCCGCGAGGGACTTGAGGATCTCGTCCGTGGTCTTGGTCCAGGTGAACGGTCTGGGGTCCTCGTTCCAGGTGTCGATCCACGCCTTGATGTCGTCTTCCAGGGCCTTGACGGAGGTGTGGACGCCGCGGCGGATGAGCTTGTCGCTCAGCAGGCCGAACCAGCGCTCGACCTGGTTGATCCAGGAGGAGCCGGTCGGTGTGAAGTGGACGTGGAAGCGCGGGTGCCTGGCCAGCCACGTCCTGATCTCGGATGTGTTGTGCGTGGCGTAGTTGTCGCACACCAGATGCACGTCGAGCTCGCGGGGCACGGCCTTGTCTATCGTGACCAGGAACTTCTTGAACTCGATGGCGCGGTGGCGGCGGTGCAGTTCGCCGATGACGGTGCCGTCGGCGATGTTGAACGCGGCGAACAGACTGGTGATGCCGGGCCGCAGATAGTCGTGGGTACGGCGCTTGGGAACTGTCCCCGGGCGACCGTGGCCTCGCGGTCCAGGTCGAGGCCGGGCTGCGTGAGGCCGTCGGCCCGCCGGACGCCCAGGAGGTGCTGCCGGAGAAGGACCGGCTGGAACACCTGCGGGAAGTCGTCGCAGTCCTCGCAATCGCCCTTGCCCGCACCCACGGCCACCTGGCCTGGTTCCTCTCCGGCGCCGTCACCGTGCTCGAACCCCGTCCTGCGCTGGCGCGCCCTGCTCGCCGAAGACGACCACGCCTTCGGCACCGTCCCCCCGGCCCTGGAGCAGTACACCGAAGCCGAGAACGCCGTCCGCCGTCTCCAGGCCACCCTCGCCCGCATCACCGCCGGCTGACCTCCGGCAGAGCGCCGACCGTTCGCGCCAGGGCGGCCGGCCCGCTGGCTTTGCTTCCGCACCGGACGGTAGACCACCACGCCGTTTCCGCCCACCGCCTACAGCTCTGACCGCCGACGGCACGGAGGTCGGCATGCTCCACGTCGAGCACCGGCCGACGGAGATCTACCTGGCGCGGATCGAGCTCCACCCCGACCACCAGGGACGCGGCATCGGCAGCCGGCTCATCCGCAGCCTCCTGCACCAGGCCCGCCAGCAGGGCCGGGACCTCCCTGGACGTCCTCGTCGTCAACCAGCGGGCCCAGGCCCCCTACCGGCGACTGGGCCTGCACGAAGTCACTCGTCACGGTGAGAACGACAACAAGATCAGGATGTCCACCGAGCCGCCCCAGCCTGGCCCGATCCACAGACCTTGACAACGGCTCCCGTCCCATCACAGGGCCCGTCAACCGAACTTCAGCGAGTTGTTGACGTTCTCGTAGACCGCGTAGTCGGCCTTCTGGCCGTCCGCCTGCTGCTTGTAGTACCCGCGGACGTTCACGGCGAGGTGGAGGACATGGCCCTCGTGGATCATGTACTGCTCGATGGCCTTGTCATTGGGGCTGGAGGCGATGCACGGGTACTGCTCCTCCGCCTTGGCCGAGTAGTCGTACTCGATGACCGAGGCGTTCACCCCGCCGCCGTGCAGCATCGACTGCGGGTCGTGGACGGGCGTCGTGAAGAACGGGTCCGGCACGTCGCTGTCACCGCAGTTCGACGGCTTGCTGTGATCGGCCTTCATGGTGTCGAGCCGCTTCTGCGCGTACGCCCGGGCGTCCTGGGTGCTCTTGCCCTCGTCGCGCAGGTCGATCTGGATGCGTCCGTCAGGACTCGCCCAGGCGGCGTCGTCACTGCCGATGGAGGCCACGTAGTCCTGCGGCACCGCGACGGCGAAACCCAGCGACGCCACCTGCTGCGCCTTGTAGCCGGCGGGGATGCTCGCCGGGCTCGGGGCGCCGGCGGGCCACAGGGCCCAGGCCGTGGCCCCGGCGATGACGGCAACGGCCACGCCCAGGGCGACTGCCGTGCGCCGCCTGGTGGCGGTGACGGCTTCGCCGGCCGCGCGCAGCCGTAGGGTCAGCGCGGCCGGGAGCAGGGCCGTCGCGGCCGGCGTGTCGAGCACGGTCGGCACCGGTTGTGTGGACTGCGCGGTTGCCGCCGCCCCGGCCAGCAGCAGCTGGGTCTGGGCGGCGTTCGGCCGCCGGGCGGGGTCGCGCTCCAGCAGCGACATGATCGGCACGGTGAGTGCTCCGGTGCGGCGTGGTTGGGGCACGGGATCGGTGAGGATGGCCGCGAGGGTGCTCTGGGAGTGCTGCCTGCGGTAAGGATGGACGCCTTCCACGGCCTCGTACAGGAGCACGCCGAGCGCCCACAGGTCGGCGGCCGGGCCGGGGCGCTGGCCGGCGGCGCGTTCGGGGGAGAGGTAGGGGATGGAGCCGACCACGACGCCTGTTCGGGTCAGGTCGGTGCCACCGTCGATCTGCGCGATCCCGAAGTCGGTGAGGACCGTCTCGCCCGTGCGGGCCCGCATGATGTTGGCCGGCTTGATGTCCCGGTGCACCACCCCGGCGGCGTGGACCGCGGCCAGTGCGGCCGCGATCTGGCAGCCGATCTCAGCTGCCTCGGGGACGCTGAGCGTGCCGGTGGCCAGGATCGCCTCCAGGCTCTCGCCCTCGATCAGCTCCATCACCAGCCAGGGGCGGCCGTCCACGCTCTCGATGTCGTACATGCGCACGATATTCGGGTGCCGAAGGGCAGCGGCGGCTTGCGCCTCGCGCTCCATCCGCCGCAAGCGCTCCTCGCGCTCCTGGTCATCGATGCCGTCGGGCAGCACCGGTTCCTTGAGCGCCACCTGGCGGCGCATCCGTTCATCGGTGGCCCGCCACACCGTGCCCATGCCGCCTTGGCCGAGGCGTTCGAGCAGCCGATAGCGGCCGTTGATGAGCATGCCCGTCGCACCGGTGCCGGCCGCCGCTTCCCCTGGATCCGTCATGACGCACATCTTGGCGCAGCCCGCGCACGCGGCCAATCCCCGGAAAGGCAGCCGACTGGCGGTTGCAGCCCTGGTCGGCTCCGTGCGGTCGGCGTCCGGATACATCGCCGCGCCATCCGCGCGGGAAACGCCGTGTACGACATCCGCGAGGGCGGGCGCTGTCCGCGCGGGGCTACCCGGATCGGGCTGATGGCCGCCCGCGACCGGGGGGCTTGCACGGCCGAGCGCCACACGGGGCCGTCGCCGCCCGCAGTGCCGACCGCCGGCGCGACGCCCGGGAAGTCCTCAAGGTCCTCGTTCGCCGCCACGCCCGCTAAGCCTTGACCTCGGAGAGACCGGGCCCGGGTACGGACATCCACCAGGATGTCCGTACCCGGGCATCTTTTGGTCGTGCGGCGCCGGCTGCCTGCAAGCGAGGTGAAGTCAACACCGTTGCGTTTGGCCGGTCGACGGTTGGTCAAGTCACCATATGCCGGGAACCCTGGCGGCTGATCACCAGCCTGCTGGCCACGAGCGCTACCCGGCCACGGAGTTGATCGAGCTCTACCACCACAGGTGGCAGGTGGAGACCACCTATTTCTCGATCAAGGCCACCATGCTCGACTGCCGGGTCCTGCGCTCTCGCAGCATCCCGGGCCTGGACCAGGAGGTCTACGCACTGCTGACGGTCTACCAGACCCTGATCCGCGCGGCCGACGACGCCGTGACCACGGAACCGGCACTGACCATGGAACGCATCAGCTTCACCGTCCTGCTGCAAGCCGCCGCCGACCAGGTCACCACCGCCACCGGCATCCGCAACCCGGAACCGGTGGTCCTCGTGGGAGCGATCGGCCGGGCCGTCCTGGACGACCCGCTGCCCGCAACACACCGCCAGCGCGTGAAGGCCCGCAGCCGCAAGAACCCGACGAGCAAGTACGGACCGAACGCCGGCAAGCACCCCCAGCAAGCGCAGACCTACACCTTCAACATCACCATCCAGGTCATGGAAGACGGACTTGCGCCCCCGTCGCCATCACTAAACGCAACGGTGTTGGGACTGAAGGTCCCCCAAGGCCGGGTAGTTAGGGCTTGCCGGAGAACGAGCCGTCGCTTCCTCTCGGTGACTCGTTGTTGTGGTACGGGGAGACCGGAGGGGATCGAGGCGGCCCTGGCCGCGAAGTTCGAGTCGCTGCTGCCGCACCTGGATGAACGGCAGCGCCGTCTGGCGATAGGAGCGGAGGCGCGGTCGCTGGGCCATGGCGGGATCAGGCTCGTGGCCCGCGCGGCTGGGGCACGGGAAGGCACTGTGTCGCGCGGGGTGGCTGAACTGGAGTCGGGTCAGGCACGGTTGGGGCGGGTACGCCGAAGCGGCGGAGGCCGCAAACGGGCGGCGGACCTGGACCCGGGACTGTGGCCAGCCCTGCTGGGTCTGGTAGAGCCGGACGAGCGGGGCGACCCGATGCCGCCGCTGCGGTGGACCACGAAGTCGACCCGGCGCCTGGCCGCCGAGCTGACCCGGCAGGGCCATCGGGTCTCGGCGGACAGGCGATCTACGGTCCGACCGTCTACACCTGGACCCTCGGGCAGGGGATCGAGCACGGCTACCTCGCCGACTACCGGGTCCTGGTCCCAGTGGTGACCGACGAGGACCTGCGGGATCTACTGTCGGCGGGGCCGACTTCCCGTGCGTGGCCGGCGGGTGGCGGCCCAGCCTGCGGGATCAGCGCTGGATCTCGGCCCGCGCCCTCTCGTTGGGCGTGCCGATGTCCCAGAACCGGACGGTGCCGCGCGCGGTGGCGTAGGAGCCGGTGCCGCCCGTGATGGCCATGTCGAGCGGGGCGCTCGACCCCTTCGTCCAGAGCGACTGCAGCGTCAGGGAGCCGCCCTCGACCTCCATGGTGATCAGGCACTGGGCCGTGATCACACCGCCGTCGATCTGGACGACCTGACACGATCCGCCCCCGTGTCCGAGGCTGCGGCCGTCCTTGACGGTGGTGCCGGAGTAGACGTCCAGGTCGCCCAGACTCGGCCCCGCCGGGCCGAGATCCACCGCCTGGTACTGGTCGTTCTGAACCATGAGGTCGAGGATCTCGACGTTGCCCTTTCGCGGGGTGCCGGCGTCCGCGTTGCCCACGGCCACGAGTCCGATCGCGGCTGTGGCCAACGAGGCGGCGAGGAACCTCTTGACCGTCACGTACCTGCTGCTGTTTCCGTTGGTGACCATGGTGGATCTCCCCTCGCTGTGACCTGGTGTGCGAACTCCCTCGACGTTATGACGTGCGGATCGGCCGTTTCCAAGACCAATCTCGTTATCGCCCCATGCTCCCGCGGTCATGATCGACGCGCGCCTTGCGCCGCGTACCGAGCGCGGACGCGGGTCCACCGTCAGACGAGCAGCGCCTCGAGCTCCGGTAGTCGGCCGAACAGGTCGGGGAGGCCGTGCACGCCGTTGTGCACGGACTCGTGCGACAGCGCGAGGTCAGGGCCGGTGTTCGCCTCGACGCCGGCGAGGCACCGGAGGATGTTCCACCTCCTGTGCCCCAGCCAGCCGCCGCCGTGGCGGTGAACGAGCGGGTGGTGGCGGTGACCGCCGCCCTGGACCGCACCGCCCGGGTCTGGGACGTGGCCACGGGACGGCAGATCGACGGTGCGCTGCACGGGCACACCGCGCAGGTGTCGGACGTGGCGACCGCGACCGTGGACGGACGTCCGGTCGCCGTCACCGCCGGAGTGGACCACACCGTGCGCACCTGGGACCTCGGTGGAGCCGGTGGCAGACACCGGCCCGTCTTCGGCGGCCGTGACGGAGCAGTGCTCGCTGTGACGACGACCACCCTGTAAGGCAGGCCGGTCGTCGTCACAGCCGGTGCGGACAAGACGGTGCGCACCTGGGACCTGGCCTCCGCCCAGGAGATCGGCCAGAGCCTCGCCGGGCAGACCGGCAGGATCCTGTCCCGTTGCTGCGCGTCGCACCCATGGCGACCACCCCACCTGTGATTGAGCTACACAAAAGCAATTCGCACCTGCACAAGCACTCTCTGTGCTCGGCAGGACCATGGTCAGCGTACGTCCGGGCCGTCACGCCTTTTCCATGACGACCGAAAACCCCCTCGACAGACCCCGCGTCCTCACCACCACCCTCGTCGCCACGCCCAAGGGCGCGGCGACCTGCCGACGCATCGCCAGGCTTCAACTCACCTGCTGGCGGCTGGACTCCACGTACACCGAGCCCTTCCACTCCGCGCTCCTCATCGTCACGGATACGGGTTGCGGTACTTCCGTCGTCGGGGAGTGGGCCCGGCCGACGGGGGTCAGGTGGCGGTCTCCCGCAGGGCGCTGTGGGAGACGGGGACGAGCAGGTCGAAGAGCCGTTGGAAGACGTCGCGCAGCGGGTCGTCGACAGTGAGGATGCCGACCAAGTCGGCGGTGACGTGGAGGCCGTCGCGGCTGAGGCGGTGCCGGTCGAGGTAGCTGCCGGCGTAGTGGGCTGTGCAGGAGGCGAGCGCGGAGGCGCACAGCTCGACCGGAGTTGGCGCGGCGTCGCTGCCGCCGGCCCGGACGGGCTGGTCGACCACCAACGCGTGTGACCGGATGTCGACGGCGTACAGGTCACCGGCGACCGGATCTACGTCGATCCGCCCGGGGCGCAGGGCGTGGGGGCGTTCGAAGGCGGCGGCGAGGCTGTGCCTGGAACCCTCGTGCGACGGCATCCTGCTCACGGCCCTCGGTGCGCACGACCGCGACGCCCGCATGCCCGATGCGCAGCTTCACCGGCCGGACGGAGCCCTTTCCGAGCATGGGCACCGGTATTGGGGGCCGACGCCCGCTCCGTCATTCGGCCTCCGCGTATCCGGAGTCCACGATCGGGGGACCCTCGGGGCGGATGATGCGGCCAGTGATCCCCGTGGGCCGGATGCGGACCCAGGTGTCCCGGTCGCCGCCCGCCCAGGGGTGGGGATCGGCGTGCTGCTCGAACCAGTGCACGACGTCCTCGTCGGAGACGATCGCGGCGGTGCCGTTCACGAGGACGCTCCAGCCGGTGGCGAACACCTCGTCGAGCTGGTCGACTTCGAAGGCGACCTCGTGGCCGGTGGCCTCGGCGAGGTCGCTGTCCGCGGTGGTGCGGTAGAGGATGGTGGCGTCGAGCACACGGTAGTTGACGGGCAGGGCCACCAGGCCGTGCGGTGTCGTGAGCAACACCCGGCCGACGCCGCCCGGGGCGAGCTTGGCCCAGCAGGTGGCCGGGTCCAGTTCCTCCAGCAGCACGCGGGCGTTGGCCCTGGCCCGCCCGGACGGTACGTCGTGGCCGCCGCCGAGCAGGCAGCCGACCGTGGTGTCGAGCGCGTCGGCGAGCCGGGTGAGGGGGTCGACGCCGACCGGGACGGCGTGCGTCTCCAGGTACGCGACGAACCCCGCGTCCAGGCCGCCCCGCTCCGCCGTCTGCGCCCGGGTGAGACCCAGTTGCGTACGGCGGTGGGCGATCCGGCGTCCGAGGTCGCCGGGGTCGGCCGGGCGGGTGGACGCTCGGCCCTCGTTCGTAGTCTTCATGATGACCTCCGTGTTCAGGCCGGGGTGCTGTTCGGGACGATTACCATCGGGACCGTGCAGCGGTGTACCAGCGCGCGGCCGGTGGAGCCGAACAGCAGGCCGCGGACGCCGCCGAGGCCCCGGCTGCCGATGACCAGGCAGCGGGCGCGGGTCGCAACGGCCGCCAGCATCGGGGCCTCGCGCCGGACCCGGACGCCCGGGTACTTCTCCTGCCACCCGGCCAGCGACTCCGACAGGTCCATCATGGACTCCTCAATCAGGCTGGGCCGGTCGGCTTCGGCGCGGCGCCCGACTTCCACGGCCTGCACGTCGGCCCCGGCGAGCGCGGCCTCCTCGAAGGCGAAGGCGATCGCGGCCCGGGAGGCTTCCGAGCCGTCCACCCCGAGCACGACGGCGCCAGGCCCGGAGAGGCCCTCGGGCGGCTCGGGGACGAGCGTGATCGGGCAGTGCAGGTGGCCGACCAGGGACGCGCCCTTGGAGCCGATCGGCAGTGCCGAGCGCGCCTCGGTGAGCCGGCGAATGCCGAGCACCAGCTGCGCGGCCTCGTCGGCGGCCTCGCGCAGCACCCGGACCGGCCGGCACTCGGCAAGCCTGGGCGTGATCGCCAGGCCGCGGTGCCGCTCGGCGGCCAGCAGCCGGGCGGTGTCCAGCAGCGCGTCGCCGGCGGCCCGGAGGCCGATCGCCCAGCGTCCCGAATCCTCCGCGGGCTCGCCGGTCGGCCACTCCTGGGCGTGCAGCAGGTGCAGCGGCAGACCCCGCCACGCGGCCTCGTCCGCCGCCCAGCGCACGGCCCAGCGGCTCGCCTCGGAGCGGTCGATGCCCACGATCACGGGGCGGCGGGTTTCGAAGCCGTTCATTGCGGACCCCCTTCGGCCCCGGCGCCGGCCCCGGTCGACGCCGTCACCGGCTCTGCGCGGCACCTTGACCACCTTCAGCGTCCGCGTCGTAGCACCCGGCCGGGAGGGCCGGTCGGGCCCGACCCGCAGGCCGGTGGGCCCCGAAGGCCGTCTGGCCCACCGGCCCATGCGAAACGGCACCGTCACCGTCCGCGAGGACGACGACCCGCCGCCGCGCTACGCCTTCCTCGGCGTGCGGCCCTGCGACCTGCGCGCGGTCGCCGTCCAGGGCTGGGTGCTGACCGGTGGCGCGTACGCCGATTCCGTGTACGGGCTGCGGCGTGCCAGCGCGTTCCCGGTCGTGGCCGAGTGCACCGAGTTCTGCGGGCGGGGGGCTGCGCGCAGGTTCGGAAGGCCTTGCTGTGGGCGGCGCGGGGGATGATCGTCGGCGAAGTGGGCGGCGTGTCGTGACAGCGGCCGTGAACTGCATGGCCGTTGACAGTGTCGCTCGTTGTTCGCCAGGTGCCGGTCGGTGACCGCCACTGCTGTCCCCCACGTAGCGGCCTCCGGTACGGGATGCGCGGGCGGCTGCGCCGGATCACCGTTCCCGGCGGCACGGCGGAGCCTGCCGGTACCAGGCCGGGGCGGCGGCTACGAGGGTGGTGCGTGTCGGGGCCGCGGGCGTACGACTGCGACGGGGCAGATGCCGTAGTGGAGGAGGCCGTGGCTGACCGAGCCGAGGGCCAGGCCGTGGAAGCCGCCCTTGCCGCGCGAGCCGACCACGGCGAGGTCCGCCCGGCCGGAGGCACGGACGAGTTCGGCGACCGGTTTCCCGCGCACCAGGTTCGTCTCGACCTCGACGCCGGGATACCGATGCCGGAGGGGTGCGAGCTGGTCATCGAGCTGGCGTCGATGCTCGGCTTCCACCGTGTCCGGAGAGGGCCCGGCCTCGGACGGTTCCGGCGTGGTGGGCATGCTCCAAGCCCAGAGCATGGACCCGGTCGCCGCGCAGGGACGCCTCCTCGAAGGCGAACTCCACAGCGGCGGTTGAGCGCTCGGAACCGTCGGTGCCGACGAGGACCCGCCCGTGACCGGTGGTGATCGAGCCGACCACGACCACCGGGCCGGCGGCGTGGCCGGCGACCTGCAGGCTGACGGAGCCCATCAGCAGATTGCCCAGCCCTCCCTCGCCGCGGGCACCGAGCACCATGCAGCGCGCCCGCTCGGACGCGTCGCGGAGCACCTCGGCCAGGATCTCCGCGCCACGGCGACTGAGGCCCTGGGAACGCCCCGGGGGGAAGAAGGGGAAGTCGGCCTCCCAGCCCGGACGCACGTCCGCGATCAGCAACGGAGACCCGCGCCGCGCCGCGTCGCTCGCGGCCCACACCAGAGCACGCAGACTCCGCTCGGAGCCGTCCACTCCCACCACCACGGGACAACCATCACTCCTCCTGCCCCCCGGACATCCGCTCCCGGCAGGGCCGCGCTCCACGGATGCAGGAGCACCCCGGCAGCCGCGAACGCGCACCCACGACGACAGCAGGTACACACCCCATGCGGGAAACCGATTTCGCCACCCCCTCCAGGCTCCGCCTCGGGGGCGCCGACACAGCCTGCCACAGGAGAGCGAACACCGACCCCGTCACCTCTTGGCCCTTCGCGTGCCGCGCTGCGGCGAGCCGAGCCGGAGTCTGACTCCCGCCGGGTTAACGCCAGTGGCCGCCGACCACGCCGCTGCCTGTCCTCGAACGGGAAGGCTCGCGTGCTCACACCGGCCACCTCCTAATGAGGTGTCAGGGATGGAAAGAAGCGGCCTGCGTCCCGTCTCGTAGTGGGCTGCGGCCAGGACCGCCGCACGACGTGATCTCTTCCGCGATCCGTTCGGTGAGCGGTTCGACAGCGGCTGCGACCGGTGCCGACAGTCCGGTGCCCAGGCTGCTGTCGGCTCCCTCGACGGCGTAGACGATGAGCCGTCCCGGTAGGCGGTCCAGCTCGCGGGCGAGTTCGACGGCTTCGCCGAGTCCGAGCCCGTGGGAACTCGTCGCGCCGCCGGACGGGCACAACCGTTCACTGTCCAGGTCCAGGCGGTGTACCCGACCGGGATGTCCGGGGTGAGCGTGCGCGGCGTCCACCACGATGGCGAGGTCGGCGGCCTCCCACAGGGTGATCAGCCGGGCGGGGTCGCCGTCGCACACCAGAAGGGCGGTCCCGATGGGAAGCGGCCGCTGCTCGGCTCGTTCCGCCAGCCGGGCCACGACCGCCCAGCCCACCCCGTCGTCGTGGCGGAACTCGTTCCCGACACCGATGACCGTGATCCGCATGGCGAGGTTCATGCGCTTCGCCCTTCCCGCCCGTCCGGTCCGCCAGTCGTACCGAGCCCCTGCGGGATCCGTACGGGGTAAGGACACCGCCAGCTGGACCACGCCGGGCCGTTCGGCCCGTGCCCGGCAGCAGGTCCGCGCACATACTGGCCGGGACGCGTCACCGGTACCGGGAGGTTGACGATGGCGGACGACGACGGCGCCACTGCGGTGATCGACAAGGACGGGGTGGACGCGCTGATCGCGGTCCTCGCCGGCCGTGGCCGCACGGTCGTGGGGCCGACGGTCCGAGACGGGGCGATCGTGCTGGCCGAGCTGTCCGGCGGCAGTGACCTTCCCTACGGTTGGGGGGTCGAGCTGGAGGCCGGCACGTACCGGCTGCGGGCCCGTGAGGACGGCGCCGCGTTCGCGCACAGCGCGGGCCCGCAGTCCTGGAAGACGTTCCTGCACCCGCCGAGGGCGCGGCAGTGGACCGCCGACCGCGGCGCCGACCGCGAGCTGGTGGTGACCGAGGACCGGACGCCGCCGCCGTCGTACGCGTTCCTCGGGGTGCGCCCCTGCGACCTGCGGGCCATCGCGGTGCAGGACCGGGTGCTGACCGGCGGGATGTACACCGATCCGGCGTACCGGGGACGCCGTGAGCGGGCCTTCCTGGTCGCGGTGGAGTGCACCGAACCGGGCGCCACCTGCTTCTGCGTGTCCATGGGCACCGGACCGGCCGTGGGGCCCGGCTACGACCTGGCGCTGACCGAGGTGCTCGACGCCGAAGGCCACCGCTTCCTCGTGCGGACCGGCAGCGAAGAGGGCGAGTCGGTCCTGGTCGAGCTGCCACGACGGGCCGCTGACGCCGCCACCCGAACCGCTGCCCGCGAGCGGGTCGCCGACGCGGCGGACCGGATGGGGCGCACCATGCCGCCGGTGGACCTGCAGATCCTGATGCGCGAGACGCTGCACGCCGAGCGGTGGGACGACGTCGCGGCCCGCTGCCTCACCTGCGGCAACTGCACGATGGTCTGCCCGACCTGCTTCTGCACCACGGCCGAGGACGTCACCGACCTGACGGGCGATCACGCCGAGCGGTGGCGGCGCTGGGAGTCCTGCTTCGACCGGGACTTCTCGCACCTTCAGGCGGGCCCGGTCCGCGACTCCTCACGCAGCCGCTACCGGCAGTGGGCCACCCACAAGCTCGGCACCTGGTTCGACCAGTTCGGCAGCTCCGGGTGCGTCGGCTGCGGGCGCTGCATCGTGTGGTGCCCGGTCGGCATCGACATCACCGAGGAGGCCCACGCGCTGAACCGTGAACGGGACGACGACCAGACGGAGGGCTCGCGGTGACCGTCGTCCGCCACGGCTTTCTCGGCGCCCTGTCACCCGGTCACCGCGACCGGCTGGTCGCGTTCGCCCGAGACGTCTCCTTCGCCGGCGGCACTCGCATCTTCGAGGAGGACGGCGTCGCCGACCGGTTCTGGATCATCCGCTCCGGTCTTGTCGCGCTCGACGTCCACGTCCCAGGGCGGCGCGCGGCCGTCGTGGAGACCCTCGGCAAGGGCGATCTGCTGGGCTGGTCCTGGCTGTTCGAGCCGTACCGCTGGCACCTCGGCGCGCAGACCCGCAGTGCGGTGCTGGCGTCCGAGTTCGACGCGGAGCGGGTGCGCGCCGCGTGCGAGGAGGATCCAGTGTTCGGCCTGGCGGTGACCCACTGCGTCGCACAGGTGATAGCCCGACGCCTGAAGTCCACCCGCACCCGCCTGCTCGACCTGTACGGGCCGGCCGACGGCGGTGAAACGGGATGACGGTTCCCGTGCCGTACCGGGTGACGGGACGCGAGGCCGAGACGCCCGACACCACCACCGTCGTCCTGGAACCGGTCCAGACGGCCTTGCAGCCCTTCACGCCCGGGCAGTTCGCAATGGTGTACGCGTTCGGCGTCGGCGACATCCCGCTGTCCGTCTGCGCGATCGACGGGCACCGGCTGACGCACACCGTCCGCACGGTCGGGGCGATCTCCGGTGCGCTGCACGCTCTGCGGCCCGGTGAGACGGTCGGCGTGCGCGGCCCGTTCGGCACCGGCTGGGAGTTGTCCGCCGCCGCCGGGCTCGACCTGCTGGTGGTGGCCGGAGGCATCGGTCTGGCGCCGCTGCGCCCGCTCGTGCGCGACGCGCTCGCCGCACCCGAGCGGTACGGACGGCTGAACGTCCTCATCGGCGCACGCGAGCCCGGTGATCTGCTCTACTCCGAGGAGGTGCGCGGCTGGCAGGCGGCCGCCCGGGTCCTGACCACCGTGGACCGCCCCGACGCGCAGTGGCAGGGCGAGGTCGGCGTCGTCACGACCCTGCTCGACCGGGCGGCCTTCGACCCGCAGACGGCGGCGGCGTTCATCTGCGGCCCCGAGCCGATGATCCGGGCCACTGCCGGCGAGCTGGTGCACCGCGGCGTCGACCCGGACCGCGTCAGGGTGTCACTGGAACGGAACATGCACTGTGCCACCGCCCACTGCGGGCACTGCCAGCTCGGCCCCCTCCTGCTCTGCCGCGACGGCCCGGTCGTCACCTGGACTCAAGCCCAATCCCTCCTCATGGTCAGGGAGTTGTGACATGCCGTCAGTTACCCGACCGCGCCCGAGACTCGCTGTGTGGAAGTTCGCCTCCTGCGACGGCTGCCAACTCACCCTGCTCGACTGCGAGGACGAACTCCTCGCCATCTCCGAGAAAGTGGAGATCTCCCACTTCCTGGAGGCCTCCAGCGCGACCGCGCCCGGCCCGTACGACCTGTCGCTGGTCGAGGGATCGGTGACCACACAGCAGGACGTCGACCGGATCCAGCACGTCCGCGCCGTCTCCCGGCGCCTGGTGACCATCGGCGCCTGCGCGACCGCCGGCGGCGTACAGGCGCTGCGCAACTACGCGGACGTCGCCGAGTTCCAGGCCGTCGTCTACGCCCGACCGGACTACATCGAGACGCTCGCCACCTCCACACCGATCCAAGCCCACGTTCCCGTCGACTTCGAACTGCGCGGCTGCCCCATCGACCGCGGCCAGCTCGTGGAGGTCATCACCGCCTACCTGGCCGGGCGAAACCCGGACGTGCCCCGGCACAGCGTCTGCTTCGAGTGCAAGCAGCGCGGCACGACCTGCGTCACGGTGGCCCACGGCACACCCTGTCTCGGCCCGGTCACCCACGCCGGGTGCGGCGCGCTCTGCCCCGCGTACGGCCGCGGCTGCTACGGCTGCTTCGGCCCGTCCAACTCGACCAACTTCCCCTCCTTCATCCCCCTGCTGCGCCGCGACGGGATGGACACCCTCGACATCGTGCGGGTGCTGCGCACCTTCAACACCGCAGCCCCCGAATTCGACGCGGTCTCCCGGAAGGAACTCGGACAGTGACCCACCGTGGCTCCAGAGTGCTGCACGTCGGATCGCTCGCCCGTGTCGAGGGCGAGACCGCGCTGTACCTGCGCCTGGACAGCGGTGAGGTTGCCGAGGCGCGGCTGGCGATCTACGAACCTCCGCGCTTCTTCGAGGCGTTCCTGTGCGGACGCTCCTACGCCGAGCCGCCCGACATCACCTCCCGCGTCTGCGGGATCTGCCCGGTCGCCTACCAGCTGAGCGCCTGCCGAGCCGTGGAGGACGCCTGTGACATCGTCGTGGACGGTCAACTGGCAGCCCTGCGGAGGCTGTTGTACTGCGGCGAGTGGATCGAGAGCCAGACGTTGCACATCCACCTCCTGCACGCGCCCGACTTCCTCGGCTGCGACAGCGCGATCGATCTGGCCCGCACCCGGCGCGCCGACGTCGAACGCGGCCTCAGGCTCAAGCAGGCCGGCAACGCGATCATGGAGCTGCTCGGCGGTCGGGCGATCCACCCGATCAACGTCCGCCTCGGCGGCTTCCACCGCCTCCCCACCACGACCGAACTCCGCCCGCTGGCCGAGCGGTTGCGCCGGGCCCGCGATGACGCGCAGGAAACGGTGCGCTGGGTGGCCGGCTTCGAGTTCCCCGACGCCGGCTGCGACAACGACCTGCTCGCCCTGGCCGAGCCCGGCACCTACGCCATCGAGTCCGGCACCCCGACCGTCATGCCCGCACCGACCACCGCCGGCCTTCCCCCCGGATCCGACCGCGCGCTGCCCACCCGCACTTTCGGGGTGCACGCGTTCGGCGGCCACGTCGTCGAGAGCCAGGTGCCGCACTCCACCGCCCTGCACTCCCTGCTGGACGGGCGCCGCCACCTGACCGGCTCACTCGCCCGCTACGCCGTCAGCGGCCGCTGGCTCTCCCCGATCGCCCTGCAGGCCGCTCAGGACGCCGGACTCGGCGACCCCCGGCAGGGCACCGTCTGCCGCAACCCGTTCCGCAGCATCGTCGTCCGAGCGGTCGAGGTGCTCTACGCGGTCGACGAGGCGCTGCGGATCATCGAGGCCTACGAACCCGCACCGCGTCCGTACCTGGACGTGCCCGCGCGAGCCGGGACCGGTCACGGTGCGACCGAGGCGCCGCGGGGTCTGCTGTATCACCGCTATGCCCTCGACGCCGACGGTACCGTCACCGACGCCGCCCTGGTCCCGCCGACCGCGCAGAACCAGGGCGCGATAGAGGAGGATCTGCGCCGCATCGTCCAGGAACGCCTGCGGGACGGTGACCCCACCGACGCCGAGCTGACAGCCCTGTGCGAACGGGCGATCCGCAACCACGACCCGTGCATCTCATGCTCGGCCCACTTCCTCGACCTCGCCGTCGAGCGGACCGGAAACAGCTTCTGACGCGCCCACGCCGGGTAGGGTCTGCTCCGCCCAGACGATCTTGGCGTCCGCGGGGTGCCGGGTTTCCCGGCGCCGGTGAGCTGGGAGATCAGGAGGCCGTGCCCGCCCTCATCGCCTGTGCGCGGGTGACGGACGTGCGAGGCGGTGCTGCTGTCGTCGCTGACGTCGCAGATCAGCGTCCGGTCCCGGATCAGGCGCAGCCTGATCGGCCCGATGCCGTAGCGGATGGCGTTGGTGACCAGCTCGCTGACGACCAGCTTGGTGGTGAAGTCCAGCTCCTGCAGGCCCAGGTCGCCAGCTGGCGGTCCACCAGAGTGCGGGCGGTGGACACGATGGCGGGGTCGCTCGGGAGGGTTCAGGAGGCCACCCGATCGGCGCTCAGGGCGTGCGTGCGGGCCAGCAGGAGGATGACACCATCCTTCGGATGGGCGGTCAGCTGCCCGCAGATCACGGCGTCGCAGGTGTCCTGCACGGCGGCCTCGGGGTGGGCCAGAAGCCGCTGCAGCCGGAGCAGGCGCCCCAGTACCGCCGGCGATCACCGGGGCGGCCGCCTTCAACCACCGCGACCTCGTCAGTGCGTGAGCGGGTGGTACGACGAAGGCGGCGAGGGTGTCCCATTCAGCCGCGCGGTCGAACAACGTCGCGGGCCGGGGCACCGCGGTGACAGTGGCGGATCGCATGGCGGACGTCCGGTGCCTCAGGCCGCGTTGAGGTGGTCGAGCACGTCGGTGACGTCGTCGATGTCCCGGACCTCTGCCAGGAGCCGGGGAATGCTCTCCCGGTCCAGCCGGCCGGCCAGGTCGACGACACCGTTGTGGACCGTCACCTCGACCGCACCCTGCGGCAGGTGGAACTCGCGGGTGAGGATCCGGGACGTGATCTCCTCGCGGATGTGCTCGTCGTCCCGGACGAGGGCGCTCAGCAGCGCGGCCCGCCGGACGACGCCCACGAGCCGACCCTGCCAGTCGGCGACCGGTATCCGCTTGAGCCGGTAACGGGCGGCGGTCAGGGCGGCCTCGGCCACGGTCATGCCGGGCCGGACGGTGGTGGCGGGCGCCGTCATCAGGGTGGCGGCCGTCTCGCCCTGGGCCTTGTGTTGCAGGCCGCGATCACGTAGCCGGTCGATCGGGCCGGACGGATGCTCCATCGCCTCGACGGCGGCCTTCGCCAGCAGATCGGACTCCGAGACCACACCGATGACGCGGTCCTTCGCGTCGACCACCGGCACCGCGCCCACGTGCTCGCGGGCCAGCGTCCGGGCCAACTCCGTGAACGGCAGGTCGCCCGACACCGCAACCGCCGGCACGTCCATGACATCGCGCACCCGCAGGACCGGCACGGGGCCGGACTCGTCCGGTACGGCGGTGGCCTCCGGCGTGGCCGGTTCTGGTTCCGATTCCCTGGCCCGGGCCGCAGAGATGCCCGCGACGGCGCCCAGGTAGCGCAGCAGCAGGTCCTGCCGGTGCGGCTCCTCGGGGCTCCAGGCCTTGCCGGGAACGGATCGGCGGGATTCCGTCCCGGCGGAGAAGTACTCGTGCTCGCTCATGGTGTGGACCTCCCTAAGGTGCTCCCCGCCTTCGAGTCTTGGTCCGTTGCGCCGTCGCCGCTTGTGCCGGTCGGCCCCGAGCTCCCGGCGGACGGCCCAATCCGGGGCGACAGCCCGGCGCACCGGCCGGATGCTGGAGGGAAGGGGTCGGATCGGCTGGAGGGCTCGCATGGCGCGGTTCCGGGACTTCCTCGCGCGGTTCCGCCCGGCCGGCACGCCCGGGGCACCCACGGTCGGCGTGCCCGCCGACCGGGCCGCCGAACTGGCCGCGGAGCTGGAGCAGCCGCTCGGCGGGCTGGCGCAGGCTCAGGCCGAGGCGGCGGCCATCCGGGCCGAGGCGGCGGCGGAGGCAGAACGCATCCGGCAGGAGGCCGTCCGGAACGCGGAGCGGATCGTCGAACTCGCCCACGCCCGGGCTCTGCGGGTCCGCGCGGAGGCCGCCGCCGTGGCCGGGCACGCGGCATCGGCCAGGGCAGCCGAGCTGGCCGCCGACGCGGAACAGGCCGCGGACCGGATCCGCAGCCGGGCCCGCGAGCGGATGCCCGCGCTGGCCGACCGGGCGGCGGCACTGGCGTTGGAACCGGCCGACGACCCCGGGAGGCACCGGTGGCAGCAGGCTGGGTCGGCGGAGTGACCAGGGCCCGGGGACTGCTGTCCCGCTGCCTCGGCCACCGCGAAGCCGGGGAACTCGCGGCAGCAGGCACGCTCACCGAGGCCGTACGGCGGCTGGCCGCGACGCCGTACCGGCGCTTCCTCCCGCCGGACCCGGACCTGGCCGAGGCGCAGCGGGCGGTCTCGGCGGCCCTGCTGTGGCAGCTGAGGGTCCTCGCGGGCTGGCTGCCCCGCAGCGGGGCGCAGGTCGTACGGACCCTCGCCGCCGGCTTCGAGACCGCCAACATCGAGGACCTGCTGCGCTCCTTCACCGGCCCGGCCCCGCGCCGGCCGTACGCGCTCGGCGCGCTGGCCACCGCCTGGCGCCGGGCCGCCCACGCACGCACACCGGAGGAACTGCGCGCGGCCCTGGCGGCATCGGCATGGGGCGACCCCGGGGGCGCGGATCCGGCGACGGTGGCGGTGGCCCTGCGTCTGTCGGCAGCCCATCGGACGGCCGATACCGTGCCGCCCGCCCGGCGGTGGGCCCAGGGCCGGGCCGCCCTGCTGGCGGCGCGCACGCTGTTCGTCGTCGGCCGCCCGCTTCCCGGGAACGCCGGTCGGCAGGCGGCGCGCCTGCTCGGCCGCGGCGTGTTGGCCGCCGCGTCGTTCGAGGAGTTCCGCCGCGCGCTGCCCGCGGACGCGCGGTGGGCGCTGGACGGAATCGAGGCCCCCGGCGACCTGTGGCGGGCCGAGACCCGGTGGTGGACGGTCGTCGACCGGGAGGGCCGTGACCTCCTGCGCGGCGCGCAGTACGGCCTTCCGCCGGTGGTGGGGGCTGTCGCGATCCTGTCCGCGGACGCCTGGCGGGTGCGCGCCGCACTGGAAGTGGTCGCGCACGGCGGCGCGACGCCGGAGGTGGCGGATGCGCTGGGCTGAGGCGATGATGCCGGTGCGCATGCAGCGGGTGGCGATCGTCGCCCCGAGCGCCGTGCTGCGCGAGACCCTCCTGCTGGTCGCCGACGCGGGCTGCGTCGAGGTCGACCGGATCGAGGACGCCGCCCCGGGCCCGGCGGGTCGGCGGCTCCGACGGCTGCCCGCCGCACCGCGTCAGCCGGCGGCCCTGTCCGACGCCCTGCCGGATCTCGACCGCCTGGAACGGGAGGCGCGGCTGGACCTCCTCGCGGGCGAGGCCCAGGTGGAGGAGCGGGCGGCGAGTGCCGTCCACCGGGGCGAGGTGGCCGCGCTCGCCGGATGGTGCCCGGCGGACCGGGTCGCCGGGCTCGCGGAGGCGCTGGCCGTCACCGGCGGCGGCCTGGTGCCCCTTCGCGCACCGCGCGGCGTCGACCCGCCCACCCTGCTGCGCGACCGGGGACCGCTCCGCCGCGCCTTCTCGCCGCTCGTGCGCACCTACGGCACGGCGCCGTACCGGGACCTCGACCCGACCTGGCCGGCCGGGATCGCGTACGTCGTGATGTTCGGCCTCATGTTCGGCGACGTCGGCCACGGGGTGTTGCTGCTGCTGGCCGCGCTGGTGCTGCGGAGCGGACGGCCCCGGCGGCTGGCGCGGCTGCGCCCCGTGTGGCCGTTCCTGGCGGGGGCCGGGCTCTGCGGTGCGCTGGCGGGCGTGGCGTTCGGGGAGTTCTTCGGGCCGACCGGGGTGCTGCCGGTGCTGTGGCTGTCGCCGTTGGACCAGCCGGGACGGCTCCTGGCGGCGGGCGTGGGTCTGGGCGGGGTTCTGCTCGTCCTCGCCCATGTGGCCGGTGGGGTGAACCGGTGGCGCGAGGGCGGCCTCGCCAGGGCGCTGTACGCGACGTCCGGGGTGGCGGGCCTGGCGCTCTTCCTTGGCCTGGGGGCCGTCGGTGGCGGCGCGTACCTGCGGTCGCCCGGACTCGTGGCGGGCGGGGCGGCGCTCCTCCTGGCCGGGCTCGGGCTGGCCGGCGCGGGCCTGTTCGGCGCGAGCGCGGGCGGGGCGGGCGGGGTGCTGCAGACGGCCGTCGAGCTCTTCGACGCCGTCCTGCGGCTCTTCGCGAACACGGTCTCCTTCTCCCGCCTGGCCGCCTTCGGACTCACCCACGCGGCGCTCGGACAGGTGGTGTGGCGCGGCACCGCCGCACTGGCCGGACACGGCTCCTGGGGCATGCCGGCGGCCGCGCTGCTCTTCGCCGTCGGCACCGCTCTCACCTTCACGCTGGAGGCGCTGGTGGCCGGGATCCAGGCGCTGCGGCTGGAGTACTACGAGCTGTTCTCCCGCGTCTTCCAAAGCCTGGGGCGGCCGTTCCGCCCCTGGCACGTGCCCGTCCTGCGTACGGAGGTGCCCCGTTGATCGCCTGGTTGATCGCGCTGCCCGTCCTCGCCGCCGTGCTCGGAGCGGCCCGGCTGCTGGCCCGCCGTCGAGGAAGGGCGGCCCTGCGCTGGCTGCTCGGCGTCAACGCCGCCGTCCTGGCCGGCGCGCTCGCCCTGCTGGTGACCGTGCTCGCCGACCCCGCCGGTGCCGCCGGGCCGGCCGCCGCGACGGGCTCCGGGTCGGGCTCGGCGGCGCTGATCGGGGCGAGCATCGCGGTGGCCGGCGCCTCGATCGGCGCGGCGATCGCCGTCGCGTACACCGGCGCCGCAGCGATCGCCGCGCTGAGCGAACGACCCGAACTCTTCGGCCGGGCGATGGTGATCGTCGGCCTGGCCGAGGGCATCGCGGTGTACGGGCTGGTGGTGGCGGTCCTGCTGATCGGAAAGGCCTGACGGTGGGCGGCGTGGTCGCCATCGGGGCGCGGACCGAGGTGGCCGGGCTGGCCCTGGCCGGTGTCACCGTGCTCGTCGCCGAGCGGCCGGAGGAGGCCGTGGCCGCCTGGGAGGCCCTGCCCGAGGGAACGGCGCTGGTCCTGGTCGGCCGGGCGGCGGCGCGGGAGCTCGGCCCGGCCAGGCTCGACGTGACCGGGCCCCTGACGGCGGTGCTGCCGTGACCGGACGGGCCGGCGGCACCGACGCGCTGGCACCCGTCCGCGCCGAACTGCTGCGCGCCGCGCGGGCCGACGCCGAGCAGGCGCTCGCCGAGGCCCATCGCGACGCCGAGCACGCTCTCGCCGCCGCACGCGCCGAGGCGGCGGCCGTGCTGGACCGAGCTGTCCGGGCGGGGACGGAGGAGGGCCGCAAAGCCGCTGCGGAGGCGGTCGGCCGCGCCACCCGTGCTGCCCGGGCGCGAGAGCTGGCGGCCCAGGGCGAGGCCTACGCCGAGCTGTGCCACCGGGTGGCCGAGCGCGTCCGGGAGCGGTACGAGAGCGAGCCCGGTGCGGCGGAGTCGCTGGCCCGGCGGGCCCGGGACCTGCTCGGACCGGACGCCCGGATCACCGCCCACCCCGACGGCGGACTGCTGGCCACTGCCCCCGGCCGCCTGGTGGACCTCGGACTGCCCGCGCTGGTACGGCACGGGCTCGACCGGCTCGGCCCGGAGGCCGGGACGCTCTGGCAGCCGGACGACGGCGAGGGGAGGCGGGGTGGCTGACCCGGGCTCGTCGAGGGTCCTGCGCGTCGCCGGTCCACTGGTCGAGGTGGTCTGCGAGGGCGGCGTCGCCATGCACGACGTGGTGCTGCTCGGTCCGGAGGGTCTGCCGGGCGAGGTGGTGGCCATCGCCGGGGACGTGGCGAGTGTGCAGGCGTACGAGTACACCGGCGGGCTGGCTCCGGGGCACCTGGCCCGCCCGACGGGCCGGCCGCTGAGGGCGCCGCTCGGCCCGTGGTTACTCGGCGGCGTCTTCGACGGTTTGCTGCGCCCGCTCACCGGAGCCGGCGGCTGGCTGCTTCCGGGTAGCGGCACCGAGGCCGACGGGCGGACCTGGCGCTTCGTCCCCGCGGCGGCGCCGGGCGATGAGGCCGTGCCGGGCGGCGTCCTGGGGGAGTGGGCCGGGGGATCGATGCCGCTGCGGGTCCTGGTGCCGCCGGACGTGTCCGGACCGGTGGAGCGGGTCGCCCCGGAAGGACCGTACGGTGCGGACGAGGTGCTCGCCGTGGTGGGTGGCGCGCCGGTCCAGGCCGGCGCCGAGTGGCCGATCCGTCGGCCCCGGCCCGTGCGGGAGCGGCTGGACGTGGCCGAGCCGCTGCACACCGGCCAGCGGGTGATCGACCTGCTCTTCCCGGTGGCCCGGGGCGGGACGGTCGCGGTGCCCGGCGGCTTCGGCACCGGGAAGACCGTCCTGCTGCAGCAGATCGCCAAGTGGTGCGACGCCGACGTCATCGTCTACGTGGGATGCGGCGAGCGGGGCAACGAACTGGCCGAAGTAATGGCCGAGTTCACGGAACTCGACGACCCGAGGACCGGCGGCCGACTGGTCGACCGGACGGTGGTGGTCGCCAACACCTCCAACATGCCGATGATGGCCAGGGAGGCGAGCGTGCACACCGGCGTGACCGTCGCCGAGTACTTCCGCGACATGGGCCTGGACGTCGTTGTGATCGCCGACTCGACCTCCCGCTGGGCCGAGGCGCTGCGCGAATTCTCCTCCAGAATGGGCGAGTTGCCAGCCGAGGAGGGCTACCCGGCCGACCTCGCCTCGGAGCTCGCGGCGTTCTACGAACGCGCCGGGGCAGTGCGCACCCTCGGCGGCACCCGCGGGTCAGTCACCGTCCTCGGCGCCGTCTCCCCGCCCGGCGGGGACCTGACCGAGCCCGTCACCGCCCACACTGAGCGCTTCGTCCGCGGCCTCTGGACGCTCGACCGCGAACTCGCCTACGCCCGGCACTATCCGGCAGTGTCGTGGTCCGGCTCGTTCGCCCGCGACGCCGCCGCGCTCGGCGCGGCGCACGCGCGGGCGGGGGACCCGGGCTGGGGCGAGCGCCGCTCCCGCGTCGCCGCCCTGCTCACCGAGGCAGACCGGCTGGCCGACCTGGTCGACCTGGTCGGCATCGCTGCGCTCCCGGGCCCCGAGCGGGTGAGCGTGCTCGCCGGACGGCTGGTCCGGGAAGGCCTGCTTCAGCAGAGCGCGCTGTCGGCGCACGACGCGTACTGCTCCCCGGAGAAGACGGCGGCACTGGCGGACGCCGTGCTCGCGGTGGTCGCGCGGTGCCGGGAACTGGTCGACGCCGGCACACCGGCCGAGACGATCGAGGAGACCGACTTCACCCCGCTGCTGCGCGCCCGCGAGGCGGCCGGGCCCCGGGACGCCGACGCCGTGGCCGTCGGCTGCGCGGCGGTGCTCAGCGCGCTCGGGGAGCCACGGTGACGGTCTTCAGCGAGGTCGAGTTCACGAACGTGCGGGAGCTGCGCGGGCCGCTCCTCGTGGTGGGCGGCGTGGCCGGAGTGGGGTGGGACGAGTTCGTGGAGATCACCCTCGGTTCGGGCGAACGACGCCACGGCCTCGTCCTGGAGGTGGACCGGGACCTGGCGGTGGTGCAGGTCCTGGAGGACACCGCGGGTATGGACCCGGCCGCCACCCGGGCAGCGTTCACGGGCGGCCCGCTGCGCGTCCCGGTCGGTCCCGCGTGGCTCGGCCGGGTGTGCAACGGCAGAGGCGAGCCGATCGACGGCGGTCCGCCGGTCCTCGGCCCCGCGTCGGTGGCGGTCGGCGGCGCCCCCGTCAACCCCGTCCGGCGCGAGCCGCCCGCCGAACCGGTGCTGACCGGGGTCGGCGCGATCGACGTGCTCACCACCCTGGTGCGCGGGCAGAAGCTGCCGGTGTTCTCGGCCGCCGGGCTGCCCCACCTCGAACTCGCCGTGCAGGTGGCCGCCCAGGCCGTCAGCGGCGGCGAGGCCTTCAGCGTGGTGTTCGCCGGCATGGGCCTCACCCACGCGGACGCGGCCTTCGCCCGGAACGGCCTCGCCGGGCGCGCCGGCACCGGGGAGCTGACGCTGCTGCTGAACACCGCCGACGACCCGGTGATCGAGCGGCTGCTCACCCCACGCATCGCCCTCACCGTGGCCGAGCACCTCGCCTTCGAGGGCGGACGGCACGTCCTGGTGGTGATGACCGACATGACCGCGTACGCCGAGGCCCTGCGCGAGGTGTCGGCCGCGCGCGGCGAGGTTCCCGCCCGGCGGGCCTACCCGGGCTACCTCTACAGCGACCTGGCCTCCCTGTACGAGCGCTGCGGCCGGATCCGGGGCCGGCCCGGCTCGGTCACCCTCCTCCCGGTGCTCACCATGCCCGCCGGGGACATCACGCATCCGGTGCCCGACCTGACCGGCTACATCACGGAGGGGCAGATCGTGCTCTCCCGGGAGGCGCACGCACGCGGCGTCTACCCGCCGGTGGATGCGCTCTCCTCGCTCTCCCGGCTGATGCGCAAGGGTGCGGGGCCGGGCCGGACCAGGTCCGACCACCTCGACGTGGCCGCACAGCTCCTGGCCGCGCTCGCGCGAGCCCGGCAGGTGCGCGAACTCGCCGACCTGGTCGGCCGCTCGGCGCTGAGCCCGACCGACCTGCGCTACCTCGACCTGGACGAGGCCTTCCCGCAGCGGTTCCTCGCCCAGCGGCCGGACGAGGACCGGCCGCTGGCGGACGCGCTGGACCGCGCCTGGGACGTCCTGCTCACCCTGCCCCGCAGCCAGCTCGCCATGCTGCCCCCCGAGCAGCTCGACGCGCACGGTGCGTCATGACCTCGCGCCGGCACGCCCCGCCGGGCCGGGCGGCCCGGTTGCGGCTGCGGCACAGCCTGGACGTCGCCCTGCGCGGGGCCGACCTGCTCGACCGCAAACTGCGGGTGCTGCTGGAGCGGCACGGGCAGCTGAGGCAGGACGAGGAGACGGCCGAGGCACGGTGGCGGGAGCGGCTGGCGGAGGCCGAGACGTGGCTCCTGCGTGGCCTGCTGGTGAGTGGGGAGGGCGCGCTGGCCGCGGCGGCCGTGGCCGATCGGGCGGACGTGGTTGTCGAGTGGACCGTCTCCATGGGGGTGCACCACCCGTCCGGCGTCTCCTGCACCGACGCCGTCCGGGCCGCGCACGAGCCCGCCCCGGGCAACACCGCGCTGGTGCACGCCGAGGCGGCCTACCGAGAGGCGGTCCGGGCGGCCGCCGCCTATGCCGCGCACCGGACGGCGGCCCGGCTGGTAGGGGAGGAGACGGCTCGGACCCGCCGTCGGGTCCGGGCCCTGCGCCGGCACTGGATCCCACGGCTGACCGCCGAACTCGCCGCCGTGGAGCAGGCGGTGGAGCAGGCCGAGCACGAGGACGCGGTCCGCCGCCGCTGGGCGGCGGACCGGACGCGTGGTCAGGCGTGACGCCCGCGCACGATCACCACGGGGCACGGGGCGTGCTGGGCGCAGTGCCGGCCCACGGAGCCCAGGAGGGCCCCGGTGAAGCCGCCGAGTCCTCGGCTGCCGACCACCAGGAGGGTCACGCTCTCGTCGCCGGCGGCCTTCAGCAGCACCTGGGCGGGCGTGCCCTCCTCGGCTCGGGCGGTGATCGTCACCGGGGGCTTGGGCCCGACGGCCTTGTCGATGCTCTCGGTCAGGACCTTGCACGCGATGTCCCGGAGGGCCTGCGGGTCGCCGACCGAGACACCGCTGCCCGTTCCGGAGAACGGCGGCTCCCATGCGATGACCGCCTCCACCCGGGAACCGGTCAGCTCCGCCTGGTGCACCGCCCAGCGCAGGGCGCGCCGGGACGGCTCCGAGCCTCCCCCAGCCTTCGGCCGGGGGGACCCCCATCGCCGACGAGGATCGTGTCGTGGGTCGTGCTGCCGTCGGTCATGAAGTCGCCTCCTCGATCCGGGCCGGTGGCCCGGGAGTTCATGTCCACAGCTGTCCCTGAAGCGGATTCACTGGCCGTTCGTCCGGGCCGAAGGGCTGGTTCGGGCCCTGGCCGTGGCCGTCTCCGAACGGCGCGGGCGCCACCGGGACCGCCGGTATGACGGGGGTGTTCGCACCGGCTGACGTGCGTTCCTCGGCGACGAAGCGCGTCAGGGCCCGGGCGCTGTCGAGGAACTGGGCGGGGAAGACGATGGTGGAGTTCTTCTCGGCAGCGATCTCGGCGAGGATCTGGAGGTTGCGCAGTTGGAGGGCGATGGGGTGGTCGGCGATGACGTCGGCGGCCTCGGCGAGGCGCCCGGCGCTGAGGGCCTCGCCCTCGGCGGCGATGATCTTGGCGCGTTTCTCGCGTTCGGCCTCCGCCTGCCGGGCCATCGCCCGCTGCATGCTCGGCGGGAGTTCGATGTCCTTCAGTTCCACGACCAGGACGAGGACGCCCCACTGCTGGGTGAGGCCGTCGAGGATCTCCTTGATCTGCTCGTTGAGGGTCTCGGTGTCGGTGAGCACCTGGTCGAGCAGGGAGCGGCCGACCACGTTGCGGACGGTGGTCTGGGCGATCTGCCCGATCGCGCTGGCGACGTCCTCGATCTCGACGATCGACTTCACCGGGTCGACCCGGCGGAAGTAGGCGACCGCCGCGACGCCGATGGAGACGTTGTCCCGGGTGATGACCTGTTGGGACGGGATCGGCATGGTCACCGTCCGCAGGGTGACCTTCCACATCCGGTCCGCCAGCGGGATCATGAATCGGATCCCCGGCTTGCGGATCCCGCGCAGCCGGCCCAGCCGGAACACCACCCCGCGCTCGTACTGCCGCACGACGGCGACTCCCAGATTCGGCACGGCGGCCACCTCCTCGAAGCATCGGCACCTCCAGCCTGGCCCGCAGGCGGTGGACGGAGGTGGGGCCGATCGGCCCTGACGGACCGAGGCGAACGGGCACCGATGAACGACCGGACGCCGTCTCGCGGAGGCCAGGAAGCCGCCGGACGATGGGGGGGAGCGGGCCCGGACACCGGCTCGCGGTCCGGAAGGAGCCGCCGTGGACGGCGACGTGGTCCAGGAACGTGCACCGGGGGTGGTAGCCGACATGGGCGGGGGCCGGGCGCCCGGGCGAGACCCCGTCTGGGAGCGGGCCCGGGCGCAGCTCGACGGGCTGCCCGGACAGCGTGGGCTGAACATCGCGTACGAGGCCGTCGACCGGCACGTGGCAGCCGGACACGGGAACAAGGTCGCACTTCGCTGCATCGCCGCGGACCGTACGGTCACCCCGGTTTCGTACGCCGAACTCGCCCGGCGCAGCAACCGATTCGCCAACGGGCTGCGGGCCCTCGGTGTCGGGAAGGGGGAGCGGGTCGCGTCACTGCTCGGCCGCTGCCCGGAGCTGTACGTGTCCGTCCTGGGGACGCTGAAGAACACCTCGGTGTTCTGCCCGCTGTTTCCCGCCTTCGGCCCGGCGCCGGTGGCGGAGCGGCTGCGGCTCGGGGAGGTGCGGGTCCTGGTCACCACTGCGGAGCTGTACCGCCGCAAGGTGGCGGACGGACGCGACGGGTTGCCCGGACTGGACCACGTCCTGATCGTCGGCCCGGGTACCGGGGAGCTGCCCGGAACCATCGCGTTCGACGATCTGACGTCCGGCGCGTCCGAGGACTTCACGATCCCGGAGACCGATCCCGAGGACATGGCGCTGCTGCACTTCACCAGCGGGACGACCGGCAAGCCGAAGGGCGCGGTCCACGTGCACGAGGCCGTCGTCGCCCACCACGCGACCGCCGCGCTGGCGCTCGACCTGCGCCCGGACGACGTGTTCTGGTGCACCGCAGACCCGGGCTGGGTGACCGGCACCTCCTACGGGATCATCGCGCCGCTCACCCACGGGGTGACCATGGTCGTCGACGCGGGCGAGTACGAGGCCCGGCGCTGGTACGGCATCCTGGCCGAGCAGCGGGTGAACGTCTGGTACACCGCGCCGACGGCGATCCGGATGCTGATGCGGATGAGCCCCCGGGGCAGCCCGCCGGACCTGCCGCGTTCCTTCGACCTGTCGGCGCTGCGCTTCATCGCCAGCGTGGGTGAGCCGCTCAACCCCGAGGCGGTGCGCTGGGGGGCGGAGATCCTCGGCCTGCCGATCCACGACAACTGGTGGCAGACGGAGACCGGCTGCATCATGATCGCCAACGTGGCCGGTGCCGAGATCAGGCCTGGCTCGATGGGCTTGCCGTTGCCTGGTGTGACGGCGGGTGTCCTCGCCCGCGGGCCGAACGGGCGCGCGGAGGTCACCGACGGCAGGGTCCGGGTGCTGGACGAACCGGGGGCGGAGGGCGAGCTGGCTCTGCGGCCCGGCTGGCCGTCGATGTTCCGCGGCTACCTCGGCGCTGAGGAACGCTACCGGTCCTGCTTCGCCGACGGCTGGTACCTCACCGGGGACGTGGTCCGGCGTGACGTCGACGGCTACTACTGGTTCGTCGGGCGGGCGGACGACGTGATCAAGTCAGCCGGGCACCTGATCGGCCCGTTCGAGGTCGAGAGCACGCTGATGGAGCACCCTGCGGTGGCCGAGGCAGGGGTGATCGGCCGTCCCGACCCAGTGGTTGGGGAGGTCGTCAAGGCCTTCGTCTCGCTCAAGCCCGGGTTCGAGGCGGGCGACCGACTCGCCCGGGACCTCACCGCGTTCGCCCGGCGGCGGCTCGGCCCGGCCATCGCCCCGCGCGAGATCGCCTTCGACCAGCACTTGCCGAAGACCCGCAGTGGCAAGGTCATGCGGAGGCTGCTGCGGGCCCGTGAACTGGGTCTGCCCGAGGGCGATCTGTCGACCCTGGAGGAGACGAAATGACCCGCAGGACGGCGGCCGACCCGCACCGCGGTAGCCTCGGGCCGCCGGGCGGCCGCGAACACCGGCACGACCTGCTGCGGGAGATGCTGCGCATCCGCCGCTTCGAGGAGCGGTGCGTCGAGTTGTACAGCGCCGGAGAGATCCGCGGCTTCGTCCATCTGTGCATCGGCGAGGAGGCCGTCTCCGTCGGCGTTCACCAGGCGCTCACGCCCGAGGACTCCGTGGTCACCACGTACCGCGAACACGGCCACGCGCTGGCCAGAGGCATTCCCATGGCGGCGGTGCTGGCCGAGATGCTCGGCCGGGTCACCGGCTGCAGCCGGGGCCGGGGCGGGTCGATGCACCTGTTCGACGTCGGCCGCCGGTTCTACGGCGGCCACGGAATCGTCGCCGGGGGCATACCGGTGGCGGCCGGCCTGGCGCTGGCCGACCGGATGCGAGGCCGGCCGAACCTCACGTGCTGCTTCTTCGGCGACGGCGCGGTCGCCGAGGGCGAGTTCCACGAGACCGCCAACCTCGCCGCGCTCTGGGACCTGCCGCTGCTGATGGTCTGCGAGAACAACCTGTACGCCATGGGCACCCCGCTGGCCCGTGAGCACGCCCAGATCGACCTGGCCGCCCGGGCGGCCTCCTACGGGCTGGTCGCCTGGGCCGTGGACGGCATGGACGTCCTGGCCGTCGAACGGGCCGTCCGGCGCGCGGCGCAGGCCGTCCGGGAGGGAGCCGGCCCCTACTTCCTCGAACTGCGCACCTACCGCTTCCGCGCGCACTCCATGTACGACCCGGACCTCTACCGCGACAAGGCCGAGATCGAGCAATGGAAGCAGCGAGACCCGATCACCCTCCTCACCGACCGGATGCGCGCCGAGGACGGCTTCGACGACGCCGGGCTCGATCTCGTCGAGAAGGAGGTCTCCGAGGAACTGGAGCGGGCTGTGGAGGAGGCCGGGAAAGGCGGGCTGGAACCTCCGGAGGACCTGCTGCGCTTCGTGCACAGCCCGGCGGGGGAACGGCCGTGACCGGGGCGAAAGCAGCTCGGGAGCCGACCTACCGGGACGCGCTCAGGGAGGCGCTGCGCGAGGCCCTGGCGGCCGACGAGCGGGTGTTCCTGATGGGCGAGGACGTCGGACGGTACGGCGGTGCCTTCGGCGTCAGCCTCGGACTGCTCGACGAGTTCGGACCCGACCGCGTCCGCGACACACCACTGTCCGAGTCGGCCTTCGTGGGCGCCGGCGTCGGCGCGGCCATCGCCGGCCTGCGGCCGATCGTCGAGGTGATGACCGTCAACTTCAGCCTCCTCGCCCTGGACCAGATCCTGAACAACGCCGCGACGCTGCTGCACATGTCCGGCGGACAGGTCGCCGTGCCGCTGGTGATCCGGATGACCACCGGCGCCGGCCGACAGCTCGCCGCCCAGCACTCGCACAGCCTCGAAGGCTGGTACGCCCACATCCCGGGCATCCGGGTGCTGGCCCCGGCCACCCTGGACGACGCCCGGTACATGCTGGCGCCCGCGCTGGCGGATCCCGATCCGGTGGTGATCTTCGAACACGGCTCCCTCTACAACGTCACCGGCACCCCGGACCCGGGCGCCGCTCCGGTTGACCTCGACAGCGCCGCCGTCCGCCGCGCCGGGAGCGACGTCACCCTCATCACCCACGGCGGCTCGCTCGGCAAGGCACTGGAGGCCGCCGAGCGGCTGGCCACGGACAGCATCGAGGCCGAGGTCGTCGACCTGCGGACCCTCCGCCCGCTGGACGACGCGACGGCCCTGGCCTCCGTCGCCCGCACCCACCGGGCCGTGGTGATCGACGAGGGCTGGCGCACGGCGGGGCTGTCGGCCGAGGTGGCGGCACGGATCGCCGAGCAGGGGTTCTACGACCTGGACGCGCCGGTGGAGCGGGTGTGCGGGGCCGAGGTGCCGGTGCCGTACGCCCGGCAGCTGGAGGAGGCCGCCCTTCCGCAGGTCGCGGGCATCGTGGCGGCGGCCCGGCGGGCGGTCGGTTGAGATGGCCGAGTTCACCATGCCAGCCCTCGGCGCCGACATGACCGAGGGGACGCTCCTGGAATGGCTGGTTCACCCGGGGGACCGGGTGGCCCGCGGCGACATCGTGGCCGTCGTGGACACGGCCAAGGCGGCGATCGAGGTCGAGTGCTTCGAGACCGGCACGGTCGAGCGGCTGCTGGTCGAACCCGGGGCGACGGTCCCGGTGGGCGCTGCCATGGCCGTCATCGACACCGTGAAGCCCGCGCCCGAGCCGGCACCGGGACTGGCGCCCGAGCCGACGCGGGCCGGCGGGCCGGGAGCCACACCGCTCGTCCGACACCTGGCCGAGGACAGCGGGGTGGACCTCGCCGCCGTGCACGGGACCGGCCCCGGCGGACGGATCACCCGGGCCGATGTCGTGGCCGCGGTGCCGGGCAAGTGGACCGGGAAGCGGCAGGTGGCGCCACGGCGCCCGGCCACCGGTGCGCAGGCACTGCCGTCCGGGTCCCGGGTCCGGGCGACGCCGCTGGCCCGGCGCATCGCGGCGGAGGCCGGGCTCGACCTCGCCACCGTGACGGGAACGGGCACGGATGGAGCGGTCCGGGTGTCCGACGTCCGGGCCGTCATCGGCACGGCGTCCCCGCCCCCGCCCCCGCCCCCGGCACCGTCCCCGGAGAGCGCGCAGACGCGGGCCGCAGCGGACCGGCAGCAGGCGATGCGCCGAGCCGTCGGCGACCTGATGGCCCGCTCCAAGCGGGAGATCCCGCACTACTACCTCTCCACCACCGTGGGCCTCTCCCCCGCAATCGACTGGCTTCGCGCGCGCAACCGTCAACTCCCGGTGTCCGAACGGCTGGTGCCCGCCGCCCTGCTACTCAAAGCCGCGGCCCTGGCGGCTCGCGAGGTGCCGCAGCTCAACGGCTTCTGGACCGACGGCGGTTTCGTCCGCGCGCCCGCGGTCCACCTTGGCGTGGCCGTCGCACCGCGCGGCGGCGGGCTGGTCGCACCGGCCATCCACGACGCCGCCGACCTGTCGCTGGCCGAGCTGATGGCACGGCTGCGGGACCTGGTGACCCGGGCGCGCGCCGGGCGGCTGCGCGGCTCCGAGACCACCGACCCGACGATCACCGTCACGAGCCTGGGAGACCAGGGAGTGGAGGCCGTCTTCGGCGTCATCTACCCGCCACAGGTCGCGCTCGTGGGTCTCGGCAGGGTCGTCGAACGGCCCTGGGCCGTCGACGGCATGCTCGGCGTCCGCCCGGTGGTGACCGCCACCCTCTCCGCGGACCACCGTGCCAGCGACGGGGCGACCGGCGCCCGCTACCTGGCGGCGCTCGACCGGCTGCTGCAGAAACCGGAGGAGCTTTGACATCCCTCCCCGCCCTCAAGGGGCGGGTATTCCTCCCGCGCCTGCGGCACGGACGCCCGTGGACCGCTGGTCGCCGAGGTGGGTTCCCCGTTCAACGGGCCGTGCCTGGCGTGGGATCGCCGCACCAGGACTGACCGGCCCTCCAGGGGCGTTTAGCCTGTCCGCCTGCCCGGCGGCCAGGATGTTGCGAGCAGCATTGAGGTCACGGTCATGCAGCACACCACACGCACCGCAGGCCCACTCGCGCACCGCGAGGGGTTTGGGTCCGTCGCGGTGCCCACAGCCCGAGCAGAGCTGGGAGGACGGGAACGCGCGGTGCACGATGCCGACCGTGCGCCCGTACCGGGCGGCCTTCTCCTCGAGGAGTCGCCGGAAGGTGGACCATCCGGCGTCGTGGACGGACTTGGCCAGGCGGCCTCGGGCGAGGCCGTGCACGTTCAGGTCCTCCAGGTACACCGCTTGGGTTTCGCGGATGATCCTGGTGGTCTGCTGGTGCAGCCAGTCCATGCGGGTGTCGGCCACCTTGGCGTGGGCCTTGGCGACCTTGCGCCGGGCCTTGGCCCGGTTCTTCGACCCCTTGGCCTTGCGGGACAGCTCCCGCTGCGCGGCCTTGAGCCTCTTCTCCGCCTTGCGGAGGAAGCGAGGGTTGTCGATCACCGAGCCGTCGGAGAGGACGGCGTAGGTGGTCAGCCCGAGATCGATGCCGACCTCGGCATCGATCTCGGGAAGGTGGACCGGTTCCACGTCCACGACGAAGCTCGCGTGATAGCGGCCGGACGGGTCCAGAACGATCGTCACGGACGACGGGTCGGCGGGCAGCGCCCGCGACCACTTCACCCGCACATCGCCGATCTTCGCCAGGTTCAGCTTGCCGTTGGACCGGATGCGGAACCCGTTGTGGGTGAACCGCAGGCTCTGCCGAGAGTGGCGCTTCGACTTGAACCGTGGCAAGCCGACCGGCCGGCCCTGCCGCTTGCCGGACACCGAGTCGAAGAAGTTGCGGTAAGCCGATGCCAGGTCCCGGAGGGACTGGATCAGCGGGTCCACCCCGACCGAGGCCAGCCACCCCCGCTCGGCGGTCCTCTTCGCCGACGTGATCACCAGCTTCTGAAGATCCGCGCTCTTGGGGTACGGCGCCCTGTCCTTGCGGGCCTCCTTCCGCACCGCGAGAGCGTCGTTGTACACCACCCGCGCACACCCGAACGTCCGGGCCAGCGCAGCGCGCTGACCCGACGTCGGGTAGATGCGATAGGAGTACCTCAGGTGCACACGATCAACCTACCGACAGGCACTGACAACGGCTCACGTCAGAACCTCCGAAGACCACTCCGCCGCTTCGCGGCTCCGAGCCAAGGACCTTCCCCCACCCTCCGGGTGGGGGACCCCCATCTCCCCGGCCTGGAGGCCGGGGCATCCTAGGAGATCAAAGGTGAACCACGACCAGGCCCTGGCCCTCCTCCAGGAGGTGCTGACTGAGATCGTCCCGGACGCGGACTTCGGGCGGATCGGACCGGACATCGACCTGCGGGAGACGCTCGAACTCGATTCCATCGACTTCCTCACCCTCGTTGAGCGGCTGTCCGAACGGGCGGGGTGCCGGATCGACGAGGACGACTATCCGCGCCTGACCACCCTCGCGGACGGCGCGGCCCTCCTGGCCGAGCGAACCTGAGCGCGCGGCCGGGGCGGTGCCGCTCGTCGACGACCGGCACGGCGGAGATGCCGTGGCGGTGGAACAGCCCGGCAATCTCCTTGAAGGTGGTCTCGCGGTGCGCGACGACCATGTTCCGGGTCATCACGTCATGAATGGTGCGCTGCTACCTGGTCTCCTCTTCCGGGACGGGCCGGTCAGACCAGGCGGGCGCCCCAGGCGCGGGCTCGGTCGAGTTCACCGGCGCGCAGCGGGCCGTCGGTGCCCTCGACGATGAAGCCCTCGGGTTCGGCGACCACGTCGTAGTGGTGTCGGGAGAGCCGCTGGGCGATGCCGTCGGCTGCGCTGCCGGCCAGTGGGGTGCCGACGCGGGTGTCGAACGCGGCGGCGTAGGTGCCGGGTTCGGTGTTCGGGAGGTCGTGGAACCAGGAGCGCAGGCCCGGTCCCTCGGCGGTCTGCCGGGCTTCGGCGGTGGCGTTCTCGCGGCCTTCCTTGCGGTTCTCGGCCGCGACGGCCATCCGGCGGCTGAGCCCGGAGGACATGCCGTGGATGTGGGTCGGGCCGCCGACCACCAGCAGGTCCGCGGACCGGGTCACGTCGGCGATGGCTTCGGCCACCGGGAGGCAGTCGACGGACGCGGTGGGGTCGGCCTGGTGGACGCCCTCGGCGATGGCCTCGGCGATCTCGCGGGTGTTGCCGTACATGCTTTCGTACACGATCACGGTGTGCATGGTCTCCACCTTTCGTCACCACCAGGCTCGCGCCGTGAGCGCGGTCCGCAGGTGGGCCGTTCGGCCCGGATCGGCCACCGGACGGTCTTGCGGCGGTCAGCCGTGCGGGACGACCTCGACCGGGCAGTGGACGTGGTGGATCGCGGCATGGGCCACCGGGCCGAGGTGGGTGCCGAGCGGTAGCCAGCGGGTGCGGCGGCCGACGACGAGCAGCCGGGCCGTCGCCGCAGTGTCCACGAGGACGGCTGCAGTGTGGCCCCGGACGAGGTCGGCGGCCACGTCCAGCTGGGGGCAGCGGGCCCGCCAGGGCTGGCACGCTGGTAGGTCTCGTCGCTCCCGACCACGTCCCGCGCCGGCCCGGGCCAGGCGTGGAGAAGTACGAGAGAGCACCTGCGGCACTGCGCCTCGTGGACGGCCTACGCGGTGGCGGCGAGGCTTTCGGGCGAGTTGTCGAATCCGACGACGACGGGAGGGTTCACGGTGTGCTCCTCAGTCCCGTGGCGAGTCGATCGTGGCGGCCAGGCTCCAGGCCGCCTGCGGGAACGGCCGGTCGAGCCGGATGCCGAGACCGTGGTCCACGACCGAGGATCGGCGGGAGCGACGACCGCTGCCTCCCGGCGTCGGCTCGGCTCAGCGCCGGGGAGTGGGCACGATCACGATCGGGCAGTGCGCGCGGTGCAGCAGGCCGTGCGGGACGGAGCCCAGCCGCATGCCGGTGAAACCGCCCTGCCCGCGGCGGCCGACGACCACGGCGAGGGCGTGCTCGGACGCGGCGCCCAGCTCCTCGACCGGGTGGCCGTGCACCAGTTCGTGGGTGACGGTCACGTCGGGGTGGCGCTCGTGCCGTCCGGCGGTGGACTCGACGAGCAGCCGGCGGAGGATCCGTTCGGTGGCAGGCTCGTCGAGGTTGCCGACTGGTGGGCGCTGCCACACCCAGATGGCGCGCAGGGCGGCCCGCCGTTCGGCGGCGAGGTCGAGTGCGAAGGCGACGGCGGCCTGCGAGGACGGGCTGCCGTCCACACCGACCACGACGTACGGCGGGTCCTGGGTGACGTGCTCGGGGTCGCGGACGACCACGACCGGGCAGGGGGACTGGGCGCTCACCGGGACGGTCACCGAGTAGGTGCTCAGCAGCTCGGCCGTCCGCCCCAGCCGACGGGAGCCCAGGACCATCAGCTCGGCGTGGACGGACTCCCTGTACAGCACCAGGGCCGGGAAGTCCTCGTCGACGGCCGTGATGAGCTCCAGACCGGGGTGCCGTTCGCGGGCCGTGCTGGCGGCCCGGTCGAGCGCCTGGTCAGCGCGCTGGCGCAGGGCCTTGCGGTAGCGGCCCTCGTCGAAGACGCCGAACTCATGGAACAGGGAGGGGGCGGCGTGCACCAGCCGCAGCGGCAGTCCGCGGCGGTGGGCTTCGTCGGCGGCCCAGACGGCGGTCATCCGGCCGGTGTCGAGCGCGTCGACGCCGAGGACGACGGGACGGCGCGGGCCGTCCGAACTCACGGGTGTCATGGCTCCTCCTCGGACCAGACGACCGGACCTCGCTCCCACGTTAGGCAGGCCCGGTGCCCGGCACGAGGGCCGACCGGCTCAGGGCCGTGAGCCTGGCGGCCCCGCCTGTGACATCCCTGACCGGCGACTCAGGCCGGCTCTTGGAAGCCTGGGGACGGACGGTCGACGGCGGCAGAGTGGAACACGGGCCGAACGAGGAGGTGGCCACTACGCTCCGGATCGAGGTTGTCGCCCGGCCGACCGGTCCAGGCTCCCTGGTGTGCCAATTCCCGAACCCGCCGTGAGAGCTGCGCTGGACTGGTTCATAGGGAAGGGTGACCAGCGGCTTGAGCGGGGCGTTCGTCCGAACATGCTGCTCTACGCCGCTGTTCCCATGGCATCCCATGATCCGTTGGCCTGGCATCGCATGTCCGCATTACTGGTCATGGTTCTTGTGGAGGATCACGAGTACCGGAAGGCTCTTGATGAGCTTGCCGCCGCCGCGGTCCCTCGGCTGTTCGGCTCGGGCCGAAGCCAATGGGACTCCTGATCCGAGGTGACCGGCGTTTCCGGGCGGCGCGTGCTTACAGGACGAGCACCCGCTCGCCCGAGCGCGGGACCACGGCCGTCCAGCCGAGTTCGCGATCGATCCGGTCTCGCAGGGCTTCCGAGCCCTCGGGCTCGCCGTGGACGAGGTAGACCGCGCTCGGTGGCGGGGCCGTCCGCAGCCATTCGATGATCTCGGCGGCGTCGGCGTGCGCGGAGAAGGCGGGGACGTTGACGACCTCGGCGCGCACCGGCACGTAGGTGCCGTACATCTTCAGCGTGCGCGCGCCGTCCACCAGGTCGCGGGCGCGGGTGCCCTCGGCGGCGTAGCCGACCACGACGGCGGTGTTGCGGGCGTCGGGCAGCAGGCGGGCGAGGTGGTGGACGACGCGGCCGCCGGTGGCCATGCCGGAGGCGGAGACGATGACGGCCGGGCCGTGGGCGTGGTCCAGGGCGAGCGAGTCCTGGAGCGAGTGGATGAGGGTGAACGGTTCCGGGTCGAGGGCGGTCGGGCCCTCGGCGAGGACGTCCGGGCGCAGCTGGTCGGAGGCGGCGGTGAAGGCCTCCCGGTAGATCTGCAGGGTGGCGAGCGCCATCGGACTGTCCACGTACACGGGCACGTTGGCCGGCAGGCGGCCGGCCCGGCGCAGTTCGGTGAGCTGGTGCAGGACGACCTCGGTGCGGTCGACGGCGAAGGACGGGATGACCACAGTGCCGCCGCGCGCGAGGGTCCGTTCCAGCGCGCGGGCGAACCATTCGCGGGCGGCGGTCTCCTCGTGGTGCCGGTGGCCGTACGTGGACTCCATGAGCAGGACGTCGGCGCCGGCGAAGGGCTCGGGCGGGCGCAGTAGCGGGTGGACGGGGCGGCCGAGGTCGCCGCTGGCGGCCAGCGTGTGGCCGTCCTCCAGGGTGAGGTGGGCCCAGGCGGAGCCGAGGATGTGCCCGGCGCGGTGCAGGCGGAGCACGATGCCCGCGGTGATCTCGACGTCGGTGTCCAGCGGGACGGGGTCGAACATCCGCAGCGCGTTCTCGACGTCCTTTTCGTCGTAGAGCGGCTCGGCGGGCCGGTGCTTGGACCAGCCGTGTTCGTTGGCGTGGTCGGCCTCCTCCTGGAGCAGGTGGGCGCTGTCGCGCAGGATCAGCTCGGCGATCCGGGCGGTGTCGGGGGTGGTGAGCACCGGCCCGCGGAATCCGTCCCGGACGAGGCGGGGCAGGTAGCCGCAGTGGTCCAGGTGGGCGTGGGTGAGCACGACGGCCTGGACGTCGGCGGGGTCGAGCGGCAGCGGGCGCCGGTTGCGGCGGCGGAGCTCGGCCAGGCCCTGGAACAGGCCGCAGTCGATCATCAGGCGGGCGTGGTCGGTCTCGACCAGGAACTTGCTGCCGGTGACGGTGCCCACGCCGCCGAGGAAGGTCAGCAGGCCCGGTCGGGGCTGTGGTCGGGGCTGCTGCGGTTTGGATTGGCCGGTGTCCGTGGTCATGGCCGCCTCCAGCACGGTACGAGGTTTCCCCATCGTCCCGCCGCCAGGCCGCGTTGTCCTGGGCCGAACCGGCCCTGGCGGCAGGGACCGTCCGGCCCTGTGCGGGCGCCCGCGGCGGGCGGACAGTGAAGGCGGGACCACCGGAGAAGGAGTGAGGACGATGCAGCACCGCAGCGTCGGCGACGTGATGACCCGTGAGGTCGCCACGGCCCGGCCCGACACGCCGTTCAAGGAGATCGCGGCGCTGTTCCACCGCAACGACATCACCACGATCCCGGTGATCGACGACCAGGGCTGCCCGCTCCGCGGAGTGGCTGGAACGGCCCACGGCCGCCGACAGGCGCTGCTCTCGGTCGGGCTGGCGCGCTGGAACGAGATGCTGGACCTGCCCCACCTCCACGAGGTCCAGCGGATCGTGGCCGCCCTCGCCGAGCTGGGCGAGAACGTGAGCCGCACCCGGCCCGCCCTCTACGGAGCGGCCGGGTTCGGCGCGCGTCTGCGGTCTGTCGAAGCCCATGGCGAGCTGATCCTGGTCGATCTCCCGCGTCTCTACTTCGGTGCCTAGGACCTGACCTCACGCTGAGGACCCCGAACATCCCAGCCGGGAGAGCCGAACCGTGGAACGCAACCGCTACGCGGACCTCCTGCGCGTGGGGGCGATCGGCACGGTCGTCCTCGGCCACTGGCTGGTGACGAACCCCACCTACCGCGACGGGCGGCTCTCGGGCCAGGACGCGTTGCAGTACGTCGTCTGGGGACGCTGGCTGACACTGCTGTTCCAGGTGATGCCGGTCGTCTTCCTGGTCGGAGGCTTCGCCAACACGGCCTCGTGGACCGAGCACTGCGGCCACGGCGGGGACTGGGTGAGCTGGGTGCGCCGACGTGCCCTCCGGCTGCTCTGGCCCGCCACGGTGTATCTGGCCGCGGCCTTCCTCGGGGTCGCCGCGGCCCGGGCGAGCGGCACAGGTCGGGGTGAACTGGCGCAGACCGGTTGGTACATCGCCCTGCACCTGTGGTTCCTGCCGGTCTACCTGCTGCTGATCGCTCTCACTCCCGTGCTCCTCGCCGCGCATCACCGGTGGGGTCTCCGGCTGCCCTTCGTGATGGCGATCGCCGCCGCGGCCGTGGATCTCGCGGTACTCGGCCCGCGTCTGCCAGTGGTCGGCTTCGCCAACTACCTGCTGGTGTGGGGCTCCATGCACCAGTAGGGATTCGCCTGGCACGACGGTCAACTCACCAGCGGTCGCCGCCCGTTCGTGATGGCCGCGGCCGGTGCGGCTCTCCTCGCGGGCCTGCTGGCCTGGGGCCCGTTCCCGATGGACATGGTCGGTACCGGCAGCCGCGCCGGCAACACCACGCCGCCGTCCATCGCCCTGCTCGCCTTCGCCGCGACCCAGTGCGGCCTCCTCCTGGCGGCGGAGCCCTCCGGGCAGCGTCTGCTCGCCACAGCGAAGCGGCGGAACCGGCTCGCCCGCCTCAACCGGGCGGTGATGACGGTCTACCCGTGGCACCCCGTCCCGGTGGTGATCGTCACGATCACGCTCTACCCGCCGGGGCTCGTGTCCCAGCCCGCTGTCGGCTCCTGGCAGTGGTGGGCACTGCGCCCGCTCTGGCTCGCCGTCCTGGCCCTTCTGCTCGCCCTACTGACCCTGGCCGTGCAACGGGCGCAGCGACCGCTGCGTCGCCTTGCCACCGACCCGGGAGACGGCGGGCGCAGGTCCCCGCGAACTGCCCAAGCGTATGCGCCCGCGACTCGTCGGAATCGACAGCAGCGGCCCGGACGCCGAACCCGAGCGCGCGCTGTTGGAAGAGGAACTCGGCTACCTCTTCCGCGGCCGGCTATCCGCCCGTGGCCAACGCCTGCGTGGAACGGTTCCGGCCCGCCGTGCCCGCGGCAGCGGCGCGGCCGAGGGGCTCACGGACACGATCGCCGCCCTGCGCCGGGGCCAGGCCGAAGCCGTCCTGATCGATGACCCGTTCGACCTGCACCGGCGGCTGTGGGTCGGCATGACGCCGAAGCAGATCGGCCTGACAAGGTATGAGTTGACAGACATCGGAATCGAGTCCAGCTGGGAGGAACCGGCCGACGCCGCACTGATCCGCGCGGTCGTAGGCACCGGCGCGGAACTCGTCGTCGTCCCCCACGACGAACTCCCCCTCCCCGACGCGCTGGGGGCGCTTCTGGGGTACCCCGACGCCGCCGGGTGAACTTGACACAAGGGTCGGACGAGCGCGACCCGCCCTGGGCGCGCGAACGGCCCGACGCCGATCCCGCGGGCACCGGGGGACCGGCACCGGGCCGTCCTACCTTCGCCATGATGGAACCTGCAAGGTGGGCTCCCTACGCCGGAATTGCCCGGATCAGGTGGTGGAGGTCGCCATCGGGGGCTCGTCGACACCCTTCCGGCCTCTCAGCCCGACCGTCGAGATCGGCCCCGAACAGCGCAGTTTGACCATCCGGAGCCGCTCCGGCCGAGCTCCCTCGCTCGCCCTGCAGGCCAACTCCCATGCTACTCGCGCCCCGTCGCGGTACCAGGGCCGAACGGCCCGCCGTACCGGCCGCCCGGCCCCGCGCGAGAACGGGTCGGTCGGGTCGCGCGCCTGCGGGGCGATGTGCTGGGCCATGGCCTGGCTGACCCGTCCATGCACGGCGCGCAGTACCGGTCGGTCTCGGCGTCTGCGGCCATCGCCGTCGAAGCCGCGGCTGTGCCCGGCGGCAGGGCCGCGTCGAGATCGCGGATCCGTCCTTTCTCAACCGGCTCGCCCTGCCGGTCGCCCTGGCCGACACGGTCGGCCCGGACTCTCCGCTGACCAACAAGAGCTCAACCTCTCCTCCGCTGGCAACGGCCCCTGATCGCGCACGTCCTAGGGTGGTGGGTGTTGGGCGAGCGTGCCGGACGGGAGCCGCGATCATGTGTGAGGTGTTGCTGCGGGCGAGAGCCCCGTGTACTCGGGGCGGTCCCTGGGTGACCATGGCCGCCGCGGTGGGGCTGCTCGCGTCCGTCGCCTACAGTTCGTTCCTGCTGCAGTGGGTGGTGGGCTCGCGGCTGAGCGTGATCCGGTCGTACGTCAGCGAGCTGTCCGTGGCGGGCCAGCCCGGGGCCGTGGTGTTCCGTGTGGGCGACACGATCGGCGGGGTGGGCCTGGTCGTCCTCGCGTCGGGCCTCGCGACCTCGTGCGTCCGGGGGAGCCGGCGGGCGGTGGCCGCCGCGATCGCCCTCGCGGTCACCGGGCTGAGCTCGGCCGCCGACGGCGTGTGGCCGATGCCCTGCGCGCCGTCGGCCGACCCGGTCTGCCGAGCCCTGGACCGGAGCACCGTCACGGCGCAGCTCGCCCAGACTCACACGTTGACCAGCCTGCTGGAGTTCACGGCTGCGGTGATCGCCGCCGTACTCTTCGGCGCCGTGCTGCTCGGGCTGCCGGGTCACCACCGGCTCGGCCTGTTCACCCTGGCGGCCGGGCTCGCGGTGGGGGCCCTGGGGCTCGGGGAGATCGCGATGGTGCTGGTCGGCTCGCGGGCGGTCGGCGTTCCCGAGCGTGCCCAGGTCCTGTTCGTCTCCCTCTTCTGTTCGGTTCTCAGTTTCCACGTCCTGCGCCGCCGCCGACCCTCGGCGCGGCGGGTGCCGACGAGCCGGTCGGCCGTCGTGGGCCCGTCCGCGAACCCGGAGTGATGCCGAGGGAACCGGCGGGCCCGGTATCCGCCCGGCGGTCGTTGGCGGACGGACCGCCGACCCGTGGCCGGGTCCCGGCAGGCGGGGGTTATCAGCCTCCGAGCCGAGTGATCCGCACCGCGGGGCGGAGGGACTCGGCCACCTCCCGATCGAACGGTTCGATGCCGGGGGTGAGCATCGATGCGACAGCTGTGGCCACCCCGAGCGCGCAGGCGTCGACCGGATCGTCGCCTTCGGCCAAGCGGGTGACGATTGCGGCGATCATGGCGTCCCCGGCTCCGGCGTCGCTGAGGGGCTCTCCGGGCGGTGGCGGCGCATGCAGCTCCATGTGCCGCTGAACGGTCGAGCACAGCGCTCCGAGTTCCCCGAGGGTGGTGATGGCGATCTCGGATGCTCCGGCGGCGAGCAGCTGCTCGTTGACTGCGCGGGCGTCGTCGAAGCTCCGCACGGCCCGGCCGGCGAGGTAGGCGGCCTCGCTACGGTTGCATCTACGCAGGAAGACGGCCTCGTGCAGCGACTCGCGCAGGGCCGGTCCCGAGGTGTCCAGTAGCAGTCTGGAGCCGGCTCCCCTGACCCGGCGGGCGACGGTCGTGTAGAAGTCGTCGGGCAGGCCGCCGGGCAGACTGCCACTGGCTACGACATACGGGTGAGCGCCCGCTGCCCGCTCCAGCACGTCCAGGCAGCGCCGTCCCTCGTCGTCGTCGAGTCGCGGGCCGTGCGGCACGATGTGATAGCTGCGGCGTGACTCGGTCTCGAACAGTACGAACGCTTCGCGGGTTTCACCCGCGATCCCGAGGGCGAGGTGGTCGACGCCCTCCTCGTCCAGTAGCCGGTTCAGGCGCTGGCCGATCTCCTGGCCAGCGGTGTGGAAGGCGGTTGCCCGCCCCCCGAACCGCGCCACGCCGCGGGCGACGTTGATCCCTCCGCCGCCGGCGGCCACGTACCTGACCCGGGCGCGGGTCTTGCCGATGTCCACCAGATGGCCGACGTCGCAGCAGATGTCGACCGTAGGGTTCAGCGTGAGGGTGAGAATCGGTGGCGCACTCCCGGGCGGCGAACTTCTTCCTTCGCTCCCCGCCGCGGGCTGACCAGGTACCCCGGCGACGCTCATCGCAGTGGCCCGGCGGTTGTTGTCACCACAGCCACCGCCTGACGTCCCGACTGCTCAGCGCTGGCCCACCCGTTGTCGTAGTCGGCCACGACTTTCAGCAGACCGTCGGTGACGTTGATGGTGGTCAGCGTGAGGTGGACGATGGATGCCCGGAGGTTCGCCGCGATGCCAATACGTGCCGGCGGGCTGCCGACCGGGCGCGGGAACGAGCACCACCGGCACAGGCGTCCGCGCAGCAGATCGCCAGCCATCTCCAACCTCCTCACTCAGGCCGGATACGCCTTCCATACTGGTGCGCGAGCCGGGATCGCGCGATCTGGAGTGCGCTTCCGTTGGCGGCGGCGCGTGCGCTGGCCCGTGAATCGGGGTGACTGGCAGCGCGCAGCATCGGTTACTAGCACTAGGGCCTGTTGCGAAAGTGTTGGCCGTGATCACTTCGCCTATGCGTCGAGCGATCTACTGTCACTCCGTCATGCAAGGATCCTTGACCATGATCTCCGCCGAGCAAGTGATCAACCGTGCTGGTGACGAAGGCGTGATGCCGTTGCTCACTCTGGACGAGTTCTTCGACGGTAACGACAACGAAGGATGCATCGCGCCGAACCAATGGGGCTATGGGCGGTCTGCTCTCGCGGAACTGGCCGAGCGTTTCCGCGCCATCGAGAGGCGCGAGGACGTCGCCTGGGTCCGGGTGCAACTGCACCCGGAGACATTGGAGATGGATGAACTCGCCGGTGAGGCCGTCGCCATCTGCACCACGGCGGACGAGAGTGTCTGCGCTGCGTGGATCGAGGGGTTCGAGGCCAGCGGTGTGATCCCAGAGCTGGTAGATGTCTTTCGTGACATTCCGGAGGTGCCACCCGGCGCGACTGTGTGGTCCATTGTGTGGGACTAGGCTCGGCGGCGATGGTGCTGGTCACAGCCACTCGTTGATGACGGCGACCAGCACCGTCGCCTCGTAGCGGACGGCGAGCTTGTCGTACCTCGTGGCCACGGCCCGGTGGCGCTTGAGGCGATTGATCCCGCATTCCACCGCGTGGCGCTCGCGGTAGTCGGCCTTGTCGAACTTCGGCGGCCGACCGCCGCGCGAGCCGAGCTTGAGGCGGTTGCGGATCTGGTCCTTCTTCTCGGGGATGGTGCAGCGGATCCCGCGTCTGCGCAGGTAGGCGCGGTTGGCGCGGGACCCGTATGCCTTGTCGGCACGCACCTTGTCCGGCTTGGTGCGTGGGCGACCCCGGCGGAGCCGGGGCACCCGAATGCGCCCCAGCACCGTCTGGAACTGCGGGGAGTCACCGCGCTGCCCGGCGGTGACGACCAGCGCCAGGGCCCGCTGTCCCTGCTCGACTGCCAGGTGCAGCTTGGTGGTCAGCCCGCCCCGCGACCGGCCCAGCCCATGGTCGGCCGGCTCGACGACGACACCGCCGGGCGGCTCCTTCTGCAGGTCCCCCTTTTGCGTGCCCCGGCGGCGTGCTGGTGGCCCGGGCCACCGTGGAGTCCACGGACACATCCCAGGTGATCAGCCCCTTGGCGTCGGCGTCGGCCTGCAACTGCTCCAGGATCCGCTGCCAGGTGCCGTTACGCTGCCACCGCCGGAACAGGTCGTAACACCGGTCCCACGGCCCGTACCGCTCAGGTATGTCTCGCCAGGGCGCCCCGGTCCGGGTTCGCCACCGTATGCCGTCGATCAGCTGCCGACGGGTCCACACCGGCGGGCGGCCCGGCTTCTTGCCCATCGGCAACAGGGGCTCCAGCAGTTCCCACTGGCCGCTCGTCAGATCACCACGCCACACAGAGCAAGATCATCTCACGGCCAAGACCGACTTTCGCAACAGGCCCTAGCTCGGTTCCGTCGCTGCTTGGGCAGTGTTCAGTGGGCTCTGCCTTCTGAGCCGGAGCCGGTGGACCCTGTTGGCCGGTGCGGCGACGTCGGGTGTCCGTGCGTCGGCTGTCGGCTCCCGGCAGACGGAGCGGGCCGGACCGCCGAGCTCGGTTGCCGAGCTCGGCGCCTGGTGATCTACTCGAAGAAGTACGTTCACCCGTATGGAGCACTCGCCAGGTGCCCGGCGAAGCACGGCGCACGAAGCCGCCTGTCGGCCATGGGGCCTGGGTTCCACCAGCCCGCGGTGTGGTGAGAGGCCGTGCTGCTCAACTCAACCAGAGGAGAGGAGCGCGGTCATGACGACCACGGCCACGAGCAGCGGCCCCGCGCGGCAACTGCGCCACGACTGGCGCCACGAATACGCCTACACCCTCGGAGAACAGGCCTTCGTCTACGGCTTTCCCTACATCTACAACGCCCGGCTCCGCTACGACTGGGTGACCCGGAAGCCCGAAACGGACATGACCCCGCACTCCGCGGTCAACCACTTCTGGCACGCTCGCAAGCTCTTCGACGACTCCGACCGGGAAGGCCGGGCCCCCAACAACGACACTCTCTACTCGGCTGCCTGGGTCGATCTGAGCGAGGGCCCCGTCATCCTCTCCCACCCGGAGATGGGCGATCGCTACTTCACTTTCGAACTGGTGGCCATCACCTCGGACAACTACGACTACGTCGGTAGGCGAGCGACGGGATCCCGGGCCGGTGACTTCGCACTCATCGGCCCGGGCTGGCGGGGGACGCTGCCCGAAGGAGTGCGCCGCACCGCGACGGCCGCCAGCCCCTGGATCATCGTCCTCGGCCGTACCCTCATCGAAGGCGAGCACGACCTGCCCGCCGTCCACGCGTTGCAGGACCAGTACCGACTGACTCCACTCCAGCTGTTCGGTAAAGACAACGCCACGCTGCCGGAGCGCCACGACGTGCTGGAACCCGTCGATCCGGCGCAGGATCCGCTCGGGGCGTGGAAGACGCTGAACGCGATGCTGGCCGAGAACCCTCCTCCGGAGCACCACGAACTCCTGCTGAGACAGTTCGCGCAGCTCGGCGTCGGGCCTGGCCTGGACGTCGAGTCCCAGCCCGAATCGGTCAAGGCGGGCCTGGTCGCTGCCGCCGCCTCCGGCCTGCCCATGCTCGAACAGCAACTGCTCAGCGGCGACTGGGCCAAGACGATCAACGGCTGGCGTTACCCGCCGCCGCAGATGGGCCACTTCGGGGACGACTTCCTCAAGCGTGCCGCCGAGCAGGCCCTCTTCGGTGTCGCCGCCAACGATCTCGACGAAGCGATCTACCTCGTCGCCTTCCACGACGCCGCAGGCGAGAGGCTCTCCACCGGCCGCTACGAGATCCGTTTCGAACCGGGACAGCTGCCCCCGGTCGACGCGTTCTGGTCCCTCACCGCCTACGACGAGAACCGGAACCTGATCACCAACCCGATCGACCGCTACTCGATCGGCGACCGCACCCCGGGGCTGGCCACCGACCTCGCTGGCGGCCTGACCATCTCCATGCGTCCCGACTCGCCCGGCCCCGGCCGGGAGGCCAACTGGCTGCCGATACCGTCGCAGGACACCTGGTTCGTCATCCTGCGCATGTACCTGCCGCGCGCCGAGGTCATCGACGCGCACTGGTCCTGTCCGCCGATCACGCGTCTCCCCTGAGGGCGCCCGGACCGGAGATCCGCCGGGCCGAGCACAGCGGTGAAGGTCCGGGCGACCTGCCAGCCGCAGCTCGACGGTACCGGACTTCACAGCACGCCGGGGCGAGCACCGCCCCCAAGGAGCTCCGAGGAACGTTTCTGTCTGAGCATCCAGGAGGAACCCGATGTCCGGTCCACCGCTGCCACCACCGCGCGGCCCGATCTCCGAGGCGGTGTGCGCCCGGCTGTCCGGCGGTTCGCCCGGGATCGGCACGGCGCCGGATGTCCGCGACGCGCAGAAGTCCGATCCGTGGGCCGAGGACTTCCAGCTCGCCCTCTACGTCTGCCACGAACTGCACTACCAGGACTTCGCGGGGGTGGACACGGAGTGGGAGTGGGATCACGGACTGCTGCGGCTGCGCCGGGAACTCGAGCGTTCCTTCCTGGCCGGACTGCGGGAACCGCGAGCACGTCGAAGCCGACGCCGTCCACGAGCAGCTCGTGCGGCACGGTGTCATCCGCCCGCTGCTGCAGGACGAACCGGAGCTGGAGCCGGACATCGCCTTCGGCCTGGCGTCCGGGTGTCCGGTGGAGGGCGACCTCGGCGACCATCTGCTGCAGAACTGGCGGCAGGGCCTCAGCTCACTGCGGGGCGGGCGGCTCGACGGACGGGCCCGGCGTCCGGCGGAGGCGGTGGCTGGTGTCGCAGAACGGGTACCGCCGGCTGCGTCGGCAGGTGCACAGCGCCACGACGGGGCGCTCGGAGCGGACCGTCGAGCCGTCAGGCAGGACGACCTCCACCGGCCCCTCGACCAGCACAGGCCCTGACCCGGTCAGCCGCACCAGCCGCGGCTCGCGTTCACCCGAGGCGGACAGCGCGCACCACCGCCAGCTCCTCATCGCGCCGGCCGGGCGGTATCAGCCCGCGTTGCTCGAACCATTCGGCCCGGGCGGACATCACCGGCCCGAACGCCTGCCGACGGCGGGCGACGACCGAAGCGGCCAGACCGGACCTCCGAAGCGCGGCCGTGGTCCGGTCGATGTCCGCCAGCGACGACTGGACCGGCAGCAGTACGCCCCCGGGCCTCAGCAGGCGCGGGGCCTGGACACAGATCCGGTCCAGCAACAGTCGACCGTCCCAGCCGGCTGCCCAGGACCGGGCGGTGCCGCGTGGCGGCGCGTCCCGGCTCGGTGCGGGGACGTAGGGCGGATTGCTGACCACCAGGTCGAACCACCGTCCAGCCACGGGGGTGCCGAGGTCCCCGTGGCGCGGCCGGATCCGGCAGCGGTTCAGCTGAGCGTTCGCCCAGGCGGTGGCCAGAGCCAGCCATGACACGTCAACGGCGGTCACCCGGGCCCCGGCCTGGGCGGCCACGACGGCGACCGCCCCAGTGCCGGTGCCCAACTCCAGGAGCAGCGCAGTCCCGCTCGCAGGCCAGGCAATCGATCAGCAGAGCGGTGTCACCCTGCACCGGATACACCCCCGGCAGCTGCGACAGGCGCATACACCTGCCCCGAAAGGATCCGTTCCGTCGCCACCGGCCCTACGCCCGGAGCCCCTTGCGCCGGGGCATGACCACATGGGCCGTGACCGCCACCACGAGCGGCAGCAGGCTGACGGTCAGCATGGTCAGCCGCAGCCCGTCGGCGACGTCCGGTCCGAGGCTCAGCTCGGCCGTCTGCCGGAGCAGATTGGAGTCGTATCCGGCGCTCCCCGGGCTGAGCGCCATTCCGCTGCGCACGGCGTCCACGGCCTGTACGGCCTGGGTCACCGACAATCCACGCGACTTGGCGTCCGCCAGCAACCGCCGGTGGAAGAAGGCGTCGAAGAGCAGCAGGTAGACGGTGGGTCCGAACGCGTAGCCCGTCATCCCGAACGCCGACTGCACCGAGGCCACCGTCCCGGAATGCCCGGGCGGCGCGTGGGACAGGACCGTCTCGGACACCGCCGTGGCGGTGACCAGCGACCCCAGACCGCACAGCCAGGTGGTCGGCACGAGCAGCCAGAGCGCCATCGCTGGGCTGACGGTGCCTGCCATCAGCAGCCCGCTCGCCGCCATCAGCAAAAGGCCGGCGACCATCACCGGCCGCGGGGAGCACTTCCCGACCAGGCGGCCGGCCAGCACCACGGCACTGGCGATCAGCAGTGTGCCGGGCAGGTACAGCAGGCCGATGGCCTGGGGGGACAGCGACAGCACCATGCTGCCGAACTGGCCCAGGACGACACCGTACCCGGCAACGAGGAAGTTCAACGTGAGGGTCGCGGCCAGGGCCACAGCGAACGCGGGGCTGCGGAACAGCGCCAGATCCACGGCGGGCTCGGCGGCGCGGCGTTCATGGAGCACGAAGAGCGCGGCGGCGGCCACGCTGATCACCAGCGGCAGCCAGGCCCCGGGCTGGGAGACGCTGTTCTGCGCCGCGGCCAGACCGATGACGAGGGCCAGTAGGGCCACTCCGACAAGCGCGACTCCGACCACGTCGAGCCTCCGGCGCTGCTGGACACGGGACTCCGGAACATACCGGGCCGTCAGCCGGAGCGAAACCAGGCACAGCAGCGGGGCGACCAGGAACAGGCACCGCCAACCGACGGCCGCCACCGCCCAGCCCGTGAACGCGGGGGTCACCCCGCACATGATCGTCTCGACCGCCACGAAGACGCCGATCGCCGCCGGCCGCTTCTCCGCGGGCAACGACACCTTCAGCAGGGCCAGCGGCACTCCCAGCAGCGCGGTCATCCCCAGACCGTCCAGGAAGCGTATGGCCAGCAGGAAGCTGTAGCCGGGAGAGAACACGGAGAGCAGGTTGACGACCGTGACGGTCACCAGCCCCAGCCTCAGCAGCCGCTTCAGCCCGTAGACGTCCCCGAGGCCGCCCACGGCGAGGACGGCAGCGGCCATCACCAGCGTCGCCGCTCCACCCAGCAACCCGACGAGCTGCGGCGGCACCTGGAACGCCCGGCTCACCTGCGGCAGGTTCAGGTTGAGCACCAGCGGGTCGACGGCCGTGACCGCGTAGGCGGCGGCGAGCCCGAGGACGATCGGCAAGTTCGTCGCACTGGTCCGTGAGCGAGCCGCTGGCACCGCAACCTCCCGTGCTCCCCACATCACCTGCCGGTCGACGTTAGCCTGGCCACTGCGCCCCGTCGGGTCTTTCAGGGGCCGACACGCGCGGCGGACGATCGTTCGCGTAGCTCGGGGACGCCGCACGACAGCCGGTCGCCGATGTCGGGGGCGGTCGCGGCAGGGCACCCGCCGGGTGGTGCCGCCGAGCTCCGACCGGGGTGCGCACAGGCCTCAACCCGGTGTGAGCGTCACCACCAAAACATCGCGATACGCGGGACGACCTCGGTCCACGGGGCGTACCGGCGACACGCTGTGCAGGGTCCGGCGGTCGTCTCCGAGCAGCACGGCTCCCGGCTCGCCGAGCGTGGCAGTCAACAGCAGCCCTCCGTCCGGATCGAACACGGAGCTCTCACCTCCGACGGCGTTCTGCCGACCGATCAGGAGGGAGGACACCAAGGTGACACCGTCGCGGTGCGGGCCCTCCGGTGTGGGCAGTCCGTCCACCTCCGGGGAAGCGACGACCCGGAAGGGGTGCACCTTCGCGTTCCACACCGCCGGGTCGTCCAGTGCCGTCGCCACCTGTCCCAACAGTCGCAGCACCGCTCGGAACAAGGGGTCGGCTACGAAGGAGCCGGTCAGGGGCTCGAAAGTGCGCTCCACGCCGACGTAGAGCGGATTGCTGTCCTCCGGCTGCACGAAAGCGGCCTGCAGCAGCAGCCTGATCCGCTCCACCGCAGGCGTGAGCAAGAACTGCCCGTAACGGCGCAACCGGCGCGCGCCCAGAGCCGAGGAGCAGCTGTCCACGCTCAGTTGGTCCCAGTGGGTACGGAAGCGTTCCCAGTCCCCCTCCCGCACACCGAGGCACGATGTCGTGACGGCGGCGGGCACGAGGTGGGCACCGCCGGAGATCAGGGCTGCTCGGGCGGCCTCCAGGGGATGGTCCGAATTCGGCTCTTTCGTCTGCGGCGAAGACTTCCGCGTCATCGGGGACTCCTCGATGGGGCATGCCGGGCTCATCGTCGCTGTGCATGGCGGGGCGGTCAGGGGCGAGTGGGCGGCGAGGACTTCCAGCAAGTCCGGCTCGGTGACGGCGCGCTGGATACGGGGCGCCGGCCGCGTGAGACGGTCGGCGAAGACCAGCGCAATCTCGGCGTCTGCTGCGGAATGGCCGACCCCCATCAGACGCGATGGGCCGTACCGCGGTTCTTCACCGATTTCACGTACAGGAGGAAGTCTTTCGCCATGGCAAGCACCTGTCGGTTGGTCATGGCCGACGCGAGGTCGGTGCGGTAGTCGGGGTACTGCAGCACGTCCCGGGCACTGAATTCCGAAGCAGCCCGTGCGTAAACGCGGTACGCGTTGTCGGTGGACGGGTAGGAGGTGACCGACGGGGTCTGGACAGGCTTGACTCCGTCTGTGTAGAAGGGCTCGTTGACCACTCTGCGCCCGAAGTCCTCGTTGCCCCCGCCAGGTCGTGGTAGTAGCTGAAACCGATCTCGTCACCGGCGATGGGGCGAGGTGAGGTGAAGCTCATCGTCTGAGCCTTGGTGGCCCGGCGCATGCGGTGAACCGGCTTGTTCTCTCGAACAGTTCGTCGAACTCGGCGGCCATCGGCTCCCGTCACGGGGAGGCCCGCTCCAGCTGCCTTCCGAGCCCTTATCGCACAACCAGAGTCATTGCGACTCACTCCATCGAGGGATGGATCGGGACTGCTGTCCTGGCCCTGGCAGATCGCACGCATGGCCCCGGTGGCGGCGGCGTCGAAGACGTGCATGGTCAGGTGGTGTTCGGCGGTGAGGACCAGGGCGAGTTCGCCCGCGGTGGTCGTCGGTTACGACGTGACGTACGCGCACGAACGCTACGTGCGCTCCGGGAAGATCATCACGGCGGCGGGAGTGTCGGCCGGACTGGACATGGCCCTGTACCTGGCGTCGCTGATCGCCGGGGACACCACGGCGAAGGCGGTCCAACTGGCCGTGGAGTAGGCTCCGCAGCCCCCTTCCACTCCGGCGACGCCACGCAGGCCACGCCCCGGCTCAAGGAACCGGCCCTACGGCTGCTCGCCCAGTCCCAGGTGTGACGAGACGGAGGCACGACGGCTCGGCAACGGCACCCGCCTGACCCACGCCTGCGGTCCGCTCAACTGAGCCCGTGCGCCCGGTCGTTCGGGCCCCACACCCGGCGGCCGGGCGCCGGTCGGTCGGCGGCGCTGCCCTGGCCTCGCGACACACCAGAGTGGGCAGCTGAGGTCAGCTCCGGAGGAACTCCAGGAGGTCCTGGTTGAACCGCTCCTTCTCCCCGGGGACGACGGAGATGCCGTGGCCGGCGCCCTCGTAGACCTTGAGGACGGCGCCGGGGACGATCTGCGCGGTCTTGCGGCCGGTGGCGTCGATCGGCACGATCTGGTCGTCGTCGCCGTGCACGACGAGGGTGGGGACGTCGAACTTCTTCAGGTCCTCGGTGAAGTCCGTCTCCGCGAAGGCGGTCACGCAGTCCACGCCCGCCTTGATGCTCTGCTGCATGGCCAGCAGCCAGTAGGTGTCCAGGTTGCCCTGGGTGACGCTGTTCCCGGGGCGGTTGGCGCCGAAGAACGCGGGCGCGAAGTCCTTCCAGAACTGGGAGCGTTCCTTGAGGATGCCACCCCGGATGCTGTCGAAGACCTCGGCCGGGACCCCCTCGGGGTTGCTGTCGGTCTTGAGCATCAGCGGCGGGATCGCCGACAGCAGGAGCGCCTTGCCGACCCGGTCGGTGCCGTGGCGCCCGATGTACCGGGCGAGTTCGCCGCCGCCCATGGAGTGGCCCACCAGGGTGACGTCCCGCAGGTCGAGCGCGTTGATCAGGTCGTTCAGGTCGTCCGCGAAGGTGTCGAAGTCGTATCCGGTCCAGGGCTGGGCGGAGCGGCCGTGGCCCCGGCGGTCGTGGGCGACGCCGCGGAAGCCGTGGTCGGCGACGAGCTTCAGCTGGTCCTCCCAGGCGTCCGCGTTCAGCGGCCAGCCGTGGATGAAGACGACCGGGCGTCCGCTGCCCCAGTCCTTGTAGAAGATCTCGACACCGTCGCGCGTCGTCACAGTGGGCATGGAGTGCTTCTCCTCGTCGGGTCGGCCGGCCGTCCGGGGGAGTGTCCTGTGGACGCGGAGGCGGCCGCGGTCAACGGGGACAGCCTGGCGGTGCCGATCGGAACCCCACGGGAGGTTCCACCGAACGTGGCGTGTCGTCTCCCCGGACCCGGCCGGTGTGTGCCGGCCCGCTCCCGGTGACGTCCGCTCCTGCCTACCCTGCCGCTCCCCGCTAATTCACCGATAAGATGACCAAAGGTGTGCCGGGAAGTCTGGTCGGCTCGGGGGACGACTGCGGCGAGCGTGCGGCAGTGACCCCGCTCGTCGTGATGAGGTTTTCGCCCCGATGCACGTTGTGGGGATCGTTCTCGTCCTGGTGGTGCTGGCCACGGCCGTGGCCACTTTCGCCCGGCGCCTGCGGGTGCCCGCGCCCTCGCTGCTGGTCCTGGCCGGTGTCGGGGTGGCGCTGATACCCGGCGTCCCCGCGCTGCACGTCCCGCCGCAGGTCATCGGCATGGTGGTCCTGCCCCCGCTGCTGTACGCCTCCGCCGAGGAGCTGTCCCTGCGGGACCTGCGCACGGTCTGGCGTCCGGTGACGATCCTCTCCTTCGGCCTGGTCTTCGCCTCCGCCGCCGCCGTCGGCTTCACGGCCGTCGCCGTCGCCGGGCTGCCGCCCGCCATGGCGTTCGTCCTCGGTGCCGTACTCTCCAGCACCGACCCGGTGGCCGTCACCGCGCTCGGGCGCCGGCTGGCGCTGCCGGGGCGCGTCCAGGTGCTGGTGCAGGCGGAGAGCCTGTTCAACGACGCCACCTCACTGGTGCTGTTCAAGGTGGCCGTCGGCATCGCGGTGGCCGTCGGCGCCTCGGCGAGCATGCCCGCGGCCGGCGGGGAGTTCCTGCTGCTCGGCGGCGGCGGAAGCCTCGTCGGCGCCGCCGTCGCGGGCCTGGTGTGGCTGCTGCGCCGCCGCACCACCGACCCGGTGCTGGAGACGGTGATCGCGCTGGTCACCCCGTACGCCGCCTACGTGCTGGCCGAATCCGTGCACACCTCCGGCGTCACCTCGGTGGTGGTCGCGGGCGTGCTGCTCGGCCGCTCCGGCCACCGCCTCACCGACGCCCACATCCGCCTCCAGCTGGGTGCCGTGTACGCGGTCGTGGTGTTCCTGCTGGAGAGCGTGGTCTTCTCGATCGTCGGCCTGGAGCTGCCCACCCTGGTCCGTGCCCTGCCGGCCGGCACCGGGCTCTGGCCGCTGCAGGCACTCGCGCTCGCCGCCGTGCTGATCGCGGTCCGGGTGCTCTCCACGCTGCCGCTGACCCGCGCGGTCAAGCCCACGCAGGGTCGGCTGTCGTGGCGGGTCGCCGGGGTGGTCACCTGGGCCGGTACCCGGGGAGTCATGCCGCTGGCCGCGGCCCTGTCCATCCCGCTGGTCGCCGACGACGGGACCAAGCTCGCGGGACGTCCCCTGGTCCTGGTCCTGACCACCGCTGTCGTGGTGTTCACCCTCGTCGTCCAGGGGCTCACCCTCGCTGCCGTCGTCAACCGCTCCGGCCTCGCCCTCGAACCCGAACACACCGTCCGCGAGGAGGACGACGCCCGCGACGCCCTCAACCGGGCCGCGCTCGACCACGTCGAACACCTCGCCGAGCTGGAGAGCCTGCCGGACACCGCCATCGACCGGGTGCGCCGGGGGCTCACCGCCCGCCTCGACCGCACCCCCGGGACCCCGGACGGCACCACCGCCGACGCCGCCTACCGGCAACTGCGGCACGAGGTCATCGCCGTCCAGAGCACCGAGCTGCACCGCCTCTACGACGAACACCGCATCAGCGACACCACGCGCCGCCGCCTCCAGCACGACCTCGACCGGGAGGAAGCCGCCCTCGGCATCCGGTGACGGCGGGCCGGGCGGCCCGCGGCCTGTGGGGCAGCTCATCTGCCTGAACCCCAGCCCACCCCCCGGCCTCAAGCGTGGCCCTGCCGGTCGAGTGGATCCGAGCCCTGTTCTCCGGTCCAGTCGACCGTCAGCCACTCCTCCCGCTCGCCCACCTCGGTGCCGAACGCGGCGCAGGCGGTGGTGAACCGTGTGCGGATCCACTCCCACTCCTCGCCGCGGGCGGGGCGGGTGTGGCAGAAGTCCAGGACCAACGGCAGCGCCTCCAGGCGGACAGGTGCCAGGTGCGCCCGGTCCGGCCCGTCCAGGGTGACCAGGAAGAGCAGGCCGAGATCGTTGCGCAGCACCGGATCGACCGCGTAGTCGTCGATGAAGTCGCCCAGGTCGTACAGCACGCGGTCGGCGACGCCGTGGAACACGTGCGCGGAGTGTCCGGCGACCAGCGTCGCCCCGGCGGCCAGCAGCTGCGGGGCCGCCGCGCGCACGTGCGGCGGCGGCCGGGAGGTCATGTTGGGGCCCCAGTGCGGGGTGACCAGCACCGCGTCGGCCTCCTGGGCGGCCCGGGCCACCAGCGCGGTGAGCCAGTCGGGCACCCCCGTCCACAGGTCGGCCCACGCCACTCCCGGACGCTCCGCCGCGGCCGCGTAGTCCACCGGGTGGTCGGTGACCCCGACCACCGCCAGCCGCACCCCGCGGGCCTCCAACACGGCGAACTCCCGCGCCTCGGCCACGTCCCGCCCGGCGCCGACCGCCCGGACCCCGGCCCGTTCCAGCAGCTCCCCGGTGTCGAGCAGGGCGTCGACGCCGTAGTCCAGGGCGTGGTTGTTGGCCAGCGTCACGCAGTCCACCCCCAGCTCGGCGAGGACGGCGGCCGCCGAGGGCGGGGCCCGGAAGAAGAACGGCTTGCGCGGGTCAGGCCACCGCTCCCCGCGGCCGGAGAGGCAGCACTCCAGGTTGAGCACGACCAGATCGGCCCCCGCCAGTGCCTGTTGCACCTCCGGGGAGAGCACCGTCCCCGGTGTCGGCGAGCGCCGCAGTTCCTCGGCGACGGCGCGCCCGAGCATCGTGTCGCCGGCCAGTGCCACCGTGAGCGCCATCGGTGAGCGTCGCCTCCGCTCTTGTGCCTGCGGATCGGGGGTCGCGGATCGCGCCCCGCCACTCAAGGCTCGGCCCGTACTCCGTCACAGGCAAGCTCCCCCCCGGGGCAGGTCAGGGCGAGGACGAACCTGCTGCCGCGCGAGCGCCGGAGGCTACGGACGTGGACCGGGCTCCGGGAGTCATTCGAGGTCGTCCCAGGTCCATGGAGGGGCGGCGCTTCCGTCGGGTTCACGCCCGAACCGGAAGCGGCTCCTGTTGTCGCCGAACTCCATGAACTGGTCGATCATTCCTGCGGCGGGAAGGCGCGCGACCAGGGCGGCGGCCTGCTCGTGCGCGTCGATCCACTGCAGGGTGTTCAGCAGTTCGGTGACCGCGTCCGGGTCATCGAGGACAACCCGGTCGGCGGCCCGTGCGGCCGGCGTGGCGATCTGCTCCTTCGCCGGGACCTCCCACAGCAGCTCGATCAGCGCGTACGGGTCGTCGAGGCCGGTAGGCGGGGCAGGGACCTGGCGTGCCGGGGGCCGGGCCTGCTGCGGCGTTCCGGGCTCTTGCGGGCGTTCGAGGGCGCCGGACCCGCCTGAGCGGTGGTCCGAACCCGCGCGGGCCGCGGGGCTCCTCGCGGCCAGGGCTCCGGCCTGCTGGTCCGCTCCGAGGTCGAGCAGAGTGCGCACCAGCCAGGCCACTCCGGACGGGTCGTCGAGGCCGGCGTGTGCGGCGGGATCGCGGGCCAGCAGTCGAGCGACCTGCTCCGTTTCCCCCAGCTCCGACAGGCCGTTCAGGAGGGCGGCCACTCCGGACGGGTTGTCGAGGCCGGCGTGGGCGGCGGGATCGCGGGCCAGCAGTCGAGCGACCTGCTCCGTTTCCCCCAGCTTCCACAGGTCCTTCAGGAGGGCGGCCACTCCGGACGGGTCGTCGAGGCCGGCGTGACCGGCGGCCCGTGCGGCCAGGGTGGCGGCCTGCTCCTTCGCCCCGAACACCCGCAGGCTGTCCAGCATTTCGGCCAGCCCGCCCGGGTCGTCGAGGGCCACGTGGGCGGCGGCCCGTTCGGCCAGGGCGGCGAACTGCTCCTTCGCCCCCGCGACCCACAGGCTGTCCAGCAGCCAGGCCACCGCCGAGGAGTCGGCGAGTCCGAGATGATCGGCGACCCAGCGGGCCGGGCGGTGATCGGTCGGATCGAGGTGTTGGAAGTGACCGAGGAGGCTCCGTGCGGCCTTGGGGTCGCCTTGTGCGGCGGCCAGTTTGTGGAGTTGGGCAGCGTCCCGGTAGAGGCCGCGGTCCCGGGCACGGTTTCCGAGCACGACCAGATCGCGCTGGTCGGCGTGCTGGGCGGCGGAGGTCCAGAAGTCGACGGGTGGTATCCGGTCGGAGCGGTGGTGGCGACCGTACTGCTCGAGGTGGTCGGCCAGCCGGTAGTGCGAAGCGGGGGAGGACCGCTTCGCGGGGGTACCGGTGGCGGCCGCGCGGCGGCCGCGCTGGTTGCGGGTGTCCGTTCTGACCGGACTCAGGATGCCCGGGATGCCGTTGCCTCCAGCGGCGGCGTACTGCAGGGCGTGCTCGAGCCAGTCGTCGTCGAGGGCATCGAACTCGGTTCCCGTGAGGTAGGCGGGGACGGCCGCCTCCAGCCAGGCCATTGGGATGTCGGGGCCCGCTCCCAGCCGGCGGGCGTCCATCGCGGCGTGGATCAGGGCACGGGCCGCTCCTCGGGCCCGGGAGTAGCGCTCCATCAGGAACGGCGTGCCGGCGAGGTACTGGGTCACCTGGGCGTCGCGTGCTCGTTCGGCGGCCTCCGTCAGCCGTGGATCGGCGTCGGCGGCGCCGGTGAGGGCCGCCAGGTCGGTGCGGGTGAACGCGTCGGGCACGTCGATCACGTGCCCCTGCAGCAGGCGGCGGGTGTCGATGCGCGGATCCGGCTGGTTCGGCCGATCCGGCTCGGCGCGGGCGGTCAGTCGCTTCCAGTGGTCGGGCCACAAGGTGGCCAGCACCAGGACGGGAGCCCGCGACGCGTCGTTCAGCAGCTCGCGCAGGGCCCGTGCGACCCGCTCACCGGACGGTTCCGGGCCGAGGTACAGCTGCGCCTCGTTCATCCACACCACGGTCCTGGGCGCGACGTCCGAAAGGCCGGCCAGGAGGGCATCGGGACGGTCGGGGCTGATGGGGTGCCACAACCGCCAATCGCCGGGCAGCGCTCTGACGGCCTCCCACAGGGCGCGGGACTTGCCCGTGGCGGACGCCCCGACCAGAACCGCGGTTCCGCTGGTGCCGGCCAGCGCGGCGGCGACGACCGTCCGCAGGCGGGTGTCGTGCTCGCGCGGAACGTAGCGGGGCAGGACCCCGAATCGGGTCCGGGCATCACCGGTCTCGAGAGCCGGGTGCACCTCCAGGTCGGCCAGGACGAGGTTGTCGTCGAACTCGCCGATCGGCCGTCCCACCCCTTTGGCCATCCCGGCTCGCACCCACAACTCGCCCACCTGCCGGGCCAGTTCTCCTTCGTCCCGACGGGCGCGGCGGGCCAGGACGGTGGCGACGGCGACGACGTCGGCCTGCTGGGGTGGAAACGTCGGTTCGCTGATGACCCGTCGGACGGTGTCCCGGCTCGGTGCCCCCGGCAGCCGGTCGTCCTCGGCGACGTCTCCGGCGATCTCGTCCAGACTCGGTGCGCCCGCCGCCAGGTACACCTCGAACAGCGAGTCCTTCAGTTCCCGCAGCGCAACCGGCCACCCCACCCGCGCGCGCCCCAGCACTCGAGGCCGCCGTGAGCCCGTACGGTTTCCTCCCTCGTCGCCATTCATCGCACCATCATCCTCCAACTCGGCACGCGGGTAAGCCTGACCGGTGCCGAGATGGCGGGTAGTCGCCGTTGCGTCGCAACTCGGAGTCGATCTTCGCGGCGCGGTCAGTGTGGACGGTGAGCCGGCCGCCCCACCCGCGAACCGCATTCCCGTGGAGGTCCCCATGTTCCGTACGCGTCTGACCCGCCGCGAGCGCCTGTCCCTGGCCGGTGCCCTTCTCCGCGGCGCCGTCTCCGGCATCGCCCGGTCCGTCACCACCTGGTTCCTGGACCAGCACGTCCTGTGACCGAACTCTGGTTGGGCGGCGTCAGTGCTCGGCGGGTGCCGGGACGAGTCCGTCGGCGACGAGCCCGGCGTGGACCGCCTCGCCAAGGGCGTGGACGGCGGACTGCGGGCGGACCATGACCGTGAACTCCTTGATCCGGCCGTCGGCGGCGAAGTGCAGCAGGTCGATTCCGTGGATCTGCTTTCCGCCCGCCGTGGCGCGGAACAGCAGGACGGCCGAGGGAGCGTCGGTGCCGCCGGCGCTGGTCTGCGCGGTGCCGGTGTGGTCGCCGAGGTACCGGAAGTCCTGGAAGGTCCTCAGCAGGACCCGGAACAGGCCCAGCACCATCGGCTTGCCCTCGAAGGGGGTGAACTTCACGGGGCTGTAGAAGCGGACGTCGTCGCTGAACAGGTCGTCCAGCGCGCCGATGTCACGGGCCTCGACGGCGGCACGGAAGCGGTCGGCGGTGGTCATGGTGCGCCCTCCTGACTCGTAGCGAGGCTAGTCATAAATCTGACTAGTCAGTTTCAGGAGTACCCTAGGGGAGCGTGTCCCCGGCAACAAGGGGCCGGGGGCCGGCGAAGGAGACCGACCGATGGCACTACGGCACGCCGTACTGGCCGCCCTGCTCGACGGCGAGACCAACGGCTACGAGCTGGCCAAGACCTTCAACCTGGGCGTGGCCAACTTCTGGTACGCCCAGCCGCAACAGCTGTACGCCGAGCTGACCCGGCTGGAGAAGGACGGGCTGATCAGCGGGCGGGAGGTCGTCCAGGACAACCGCCCCAACAAGCGGGTCTTCCGCGTCACGGACGCGGGCCTCGCCGAACTCGACGGCTTCGCCGCGGCCGCCGCGAAACCGTCCTTCGTCCGGGACGACCTGCTGGTCAAGGTCCAGGCCGCCGACCACGTCGACCCGGCAGTGCTGATCGCCCAGCTCGAGGAGCGGGCCGGCTTCGCCCAGGCCAAGCTCGACCTGTTCGACCGGCTGCTGCTCACCATGCGCGGCGACCGCACGGAGGACGAGTTCCTGCGCGAGGGCGACCGCATCGGCCCCTACCTGACCTGCCTGCGCGGCCACGCCTTCGAAAGGGGCAACCTCGACTGGTGCCGCAGGACGATCACCATCCTGCGCGATCGGCAGGCGGCCCGTACCCGGGGATGACGGCCTGGTGACCGGCAAGCGACGGCCGCCCGCCACGTGTCGGAGCGCTGGCGACGGGCCAGGCTCTGTCATCGGCGGCCAGCCATGGCTCCTGCGCGGCGGCGGCGGGAGTTGTCCCGGTGAACGCGCGGACGTCGCGGTGGAGGTGGGACTGGTCGGCAAAACCGCCGTCCGCTGCCACCTGCGCGGGGGTGTCTCCAAGGACCAGGCGGTGGATGGCGTGATCGAAGCGGACCAGCATGGCGGCGCGTTTGGGCGCCAGGCCGATCTGCGAACCGAAGCGTGACCACGTGCGCTGCCGGCTCCAACCGATCCGGCCCGCGAGCTCGCTCACGCGGGCCTGTCCGCGGCTGGCGACGACACGGCGCCAGGCCCAGGCCACTTCGGGATCGACCTCCCTGCCCGCATGCACTTCGCGGCCCGAGCACGCCTCCTACGACTTCCACGGCTACATGGAGGGCGGTGCCGAGACCGGCGCCCGGGCGGCCCGGAAGTCCTGACGGCGATCGGCGCCCGAACCGCGGCCTGACGGCCGGTGTCGGGGCGGACCGGGAGCCGGGCCGCCCGACACCGGCCCGGCCGGCGTGTGCGCCGGGTCCGGAACCGCGGCGGGTCGTCTCCGGCCTCGGCGGCGGCCTGGGCGACGGCGACAGCCCGAACCGGGCTCGTTCGGCGGTTGTCACGTTCCGCGGTTGTCACGTTCCGCGGTCGCCGCGTTCCGCGCAGGAGAGTGCCGGCCCGAGCGGGCCCCGCCCACGCGTCCGGGGGTACGCGCCGACGGGGACCTGTCCTCCCGCGGGCGTCGTCGGGCGCCCGACGGGGGCCTGGTGGACGGCAGCCGGGTTCTCGGGCACCCGCGGGGTCCTGAGCTCGGCGGCCGCGCCGGCGCCGGAACGCCGGAACGATGGGATGTCGGAACGACGGGACACCCGGACGCCCGGACGACGGGACGCATGGGGCCGTCCGGGCGAATATGGAGGGAGGCTGCCAGTGCGCTTGTCGGCCGGGACGCGGCTCGAACGAGGTTTTGTGATGACCATGTCAGGGATGTCGCCGTCGAGGCCCGGGGGAGGGGCCGCCGAGGCGATGGCAGGGCGCGCGGTGGACGTGCGCGGCATCGAGGCGCTGGCACGGATCCTGCGGTCGGTGCCGGAGCGGCTCGGCGCGCACATGGGCGGCGTCTACCTCCTGTCGGACGACCGGCAGGTGCTCGAGCTGGCCCTGACGCTGGGGGCCGCCCGGCAGTTCACCAGGCCGTGGCGGCACATCGGCCTGACCGCGCCGATCCCGGTGGCCGAAGCCGTGCGCAGCGGCCGGGTCGTCTGGGTGGGCGGCGGGGATGACATGGCACGCCGGTACCCGAGGGTCGCCGTCGCCATGCCGTACGCGTTCTGCCTCGGGGCCGTTCCGCTCGTCGCGCGCCGGACGACGTACGGCGCGCTCGTCGTCCTCTGGCCCGCCGCGCACCCCCCCGTACTGTCGGCCCTCGAACGTGACCGGCTCGGTGCGCTGGCGGCACGCCTGACCGAGGTCGCGGCGGAGGCGGCCGGGGCGGGCCGTCCGATCCGGGCCGGACCACGTCCTGCGGTGGCGGAGGAACGTGTCGCCGACCCCCTCGCGGCGGCGGCCTCGCGGCTGCCGGAGGGCCTCTGCGGCATCGACCTGGACGGCCGGTTGGCCGCGGTCACGCCCGCCGCCGCGGAACTGCTCGGCGAACCGGCGGAACGACTGCTCGGCGAGCGACCGTGGGTGGTACTGCCCTGGTTGCGGGACCCGGTGTACGACTACCACTATCGGGCGGCGGTGATGAGCGGGCAGTCCACTTCCTTCGTCGCGCTCCGGCCGCCGGACCGGTGGCTGTCGTTCCAGCTCTTCCCGGACGCCTCCGGACTCACCGCGCGGATCGCCACCGCTGACGCGGCCGCCACCGCCGAATTCCTCGCCGATCCCGCCCTCGACCCCACCCGGCACCACCTGCACTCCGGACTCTCGGCCGAGCGGGCGGTGCACGCGCGACCCGGAGCGTTCTACCACATCCTCCACCTCGCGAGTGCGCTGACCGAGGCCATCAGCGTGCAGGACGTGGTGCGCATGGTGTCCGAACAGATCGTGCCGGCCTTCGGTGGCCAGGCCGTCGCCGTCCTGATGGCCGAGGGAGGCCGGCTGCGCACCGTCGGTCACCGTGGCTACCCACCCGGCCAGGTCGACCAGTTCGACGGCACCCCGCTGACGGAGCCCACCCCCGGTGTCCAGGCGGCGACCAACGCCGTGCCGGCGTTCTTCGAGACCCGGACGGAGCTGGAAAGGCTGTACCCGAACCGCCCCGAGACCCAGGACGGGATGGCCGCGTGGGCCTACCTGCCGCTGGTCACCTCGCGAAGGCTGATCGGCACCTGCGTGCTGGCCTTCGCCGAGCCGCACCGGTTCGACGTGGACGAGCGCGCCGTCCTCACCGCGCTCGGCGGTCTGATCGCCCAGGCCCTGGACCGCGCCCGGCTGTACGACACCAAACTCGGCCTCGCCCAAGGCCTCCAGGAGAGCCTGCTGCCCCACGTCCTGCCGGCCGTCCCGGGCCTGGAGGTCAGCGCCCGCTACCTGCCGTGCACCGAGGGCATGGACGTCGGCGGCGACTTCTACGACCTCATGCGGGTCGGGCCCGACTGCGTGGGCATCGTCATCGGCGACGTCCAGGGCCACAACGTCAACGCCGCCGCGCTGATGGGCCAGGTGCGCACCGCCGTCCGCGCCTTCGCCGCCGCCGACGCCGATCCGAGCACCGTGCTGGCCCGGACCAACCGCCTGCTGGCCGACCTGGACACGGCCCTGCTGGCCACCTGCACCTACCTGTGCGTCGACCTCGCCGGCCGCACTGCCACGATCGCCACCGCCGGCCACCCCGCACCCCTGATCTACCGCCCGGACGGCCGGGCGGCGCTCATGGAGCCGCCCACCGGCCTGGTCCTGAACGTCGACCCCACCGCCGAGTACCCGCAGCTCCGCGTCGGTCTGCCGATCGGCACCACCCTGGCCCTGTACACCGACGGCCTCATCGACACCCCCGGAGCCGACCTCGACCAGGCCCTGGGCGACCTCACGGCCACCCTCGCCCGCCACGGAGCCCACCCCCTCGACCGGCTGGCGGACGCACTCACCGGCCGCGCCGGACACGCGGACCACCGCACCGATGACATCGCACTCCTGCTGATCCGCTCGGTCCCGCGCTGAACGCGACACGAACCGGGTCACCGGTGGGCCGTATTCGGTGGCCTTCGGCACCCTCACCGACGTCATCGGCCGCGGCGGGTTCTGGCTCTGCGAGACCCACCTCGTGGCATTGGCGTTCGACGGCCAGGTGCTGGTACCGGCGGTCGCGGCGGGCTGGTACGCCCGCCACCAGACTTGCGCGGCAGGGCACTTCGTGCGCCGACGGGCCCATCCCCGGCGGCACGCGGCCGCCCGGATCGCCGCCATGCCCAGTGCCAGGGTGCAGACGGTGGCCAGGGCGATGGTGGCGGCGCCTGCGGGCCGCAGGGCTCATGTGCCGATGCTCATGACGTGCGTTCCTCGTTTTGTAGACTTCTTCGGAATGGCACTGTGGTGATGCTGTGTCACGTTTCGCGTGGAGAGACCCCGTGCGCCACGCCGTTCGGCGCACAGGAACCTTCACCCAGTTTTCATGAAGCCCGGCGCGGGCGCAGCGGAATCCGGATGTCTGTGCGGGATTCGTCGTGCGACCAGAGTGTCGTCCCTCCCCGTCGTTGAGCGCCCACCGCCGGCCGGTGTGTGCGGGGGGCGGCCAACCCGTTGGTTGGCGCCCCCCGCCCTTCACTGGCGCTTCGCTTGCCCGCCCCAGGCCCCTCGGGCGTGCGGCCCGAAGAGATCCGGGCGCGTGGCGGCTCTGGCGGCACGCCAGGTGTCGAGCAATGCCCCACCTGGAATCAGGAGCAGGTCCAAGAATTCCTGGATCGAGTCAGTGCCCTAGAACCAGTCAGTTTTCGGAATCCTCTCAAACGCATTGGATATGAAGTCATTTGCATAGTTCGAGGCGTAGTACGTCACAACCGCGCCGGCCGCCGCTCCGGCCACCCCACCGACTATGGCACCCGGGGCGCTCTCCGTCACGCCACCGGCGGCTATCCCGGCTCGCGTCCCCACGTTGGTTGCCACGTAGCCGATGGCAGTATCGACGGCAGCCTCCGTGATGCCGATTGCCGTAGACCTGAGGAACGTATCGCCGTTGTCCCTCGCACCGTCGTAGCCTGATACGGTCGCCTGAATGGCCCCCAGCCACGAGGTCATCGTGCTGCCGCGCTTCCAGGCATCGGATTTCGACAGGCGTCCGAGGTCTCGAAGTTGCGGATTCTTGCGGAGGTAGTTCATTCCTTGCGAGCCTCGCGAGCGAATCTCCGGAGTCTTTCCCGTCCTCATTTGCTTGCTGAAGTACGTACCAGCACTTCCGATCGCGTTGATTGCTCCTTGCTCCGCACCCACGTTGAGGGCTGCCCCGCCGGCCGCAGTGCAGGCCATCTCCGCATAGGTTCCCTTGTTGCCGCATTCGAAGGTGTCACTGAGCACCTTCGACGGGTCGGGGAACAGCGATTTCTTCTGGGGGATGACGGGCCCGGCGCACCCGGGCGTGCGGGGCTTGCAGATCGCAGTGGACGTCGATACCGGGACGACGGGGCCGGCGCAGCCCGGCGTGCCCGGGGTGCAGATCTGGGACGTGGGGAAGTACTCCTCCGAACGGTCCTCGTGGTACTCGTCCAGCTGGCCGACCGTGCCGAAGCCGAGGCCCGTGACGGGGTCGTTGACCATAAGGCCGCTCGGGTCACTGAGGTTCACTGGGTCGTTGTCGCTGTAGGCGTACCCGTTCCACTGCTGGGGATCAGCGGTGTTCATCAGGGGGTCCGGGTTGAGGAACCGGCCGGTGCTGGGCTGGTACTCGCGGGCGCCGAGGTTGGTGAGGCCGGTGGCGTCGTCCTTGGTGCCGCCGACGAAACCGTGGTCGCCGGCCCAGGTGGTGGGCTGGGTGCCGCGGGGGTTGCCGAACGGGTCGGTCGGGCGGCGGCTCTCGTTCAGCGTGGTGCCGTCGAGGGCGAGTGCGCCGGTGCCGTGCGGGTCGTTGATCTGGTAGGTGGCGGTGCCGCCCTGGCGGACCAGGGTGATGCCGCCGGGGATCTGGTAGTAGCGGACGCCGGTGGTGGACTTGGTCGTGGTGTTGTAGACCAGTTCGTCGCCACCGAGGGTGATGGTGGTCTTGCCGGGGTCGTGGCGGACGAGCTGGTTGCCGTCCGCGTCGTAGACGTAACCGGTGTGCTGGTCGCCGACGTTCCAGTGCTGGCCGGCCGGGACGGTGGTGCCGCAGTCGGCGAGGGCCAGCAGGGTGCCGTCGGCCGTGACGTCACCGGGGACGGCGAGGCAGCGGCTCGCGGCGGCGTTGAGCAGGGTGCCGTCGGAACGGCTCGTCCAGGTCTGCGAAGCGGTCCCGTCACAGGACTGGAGCTGGATCGCGGAGCCGGCCGCGGTTCCCATGGCGGTCAGGCACTTGCCGTAGACCTTGAGGACGTTGCCCGTGGTGTTGAACTTCTCGGCGGGCGTGCTGGTGCAGCCGGCGATCGCCGCCGGGGTGCCGGAGGCGCTGCTGCTGTTCTGCAGGTAGAGGCACTTGCCGCCGACGCCGGTGATCTGGACGGCCGGGTTGAGGGTGTCGAGCCTGTCCTCGGCCGTCCAGCCGAGGGTGGTCGAGCCGTTCGCGTAGGTGTAGAGGCCCGCGGTGTTGCCCGCGGCGTCGTAGGTGTCGTGGGCGTACACGGTGGTGTTGCCGTTGACCACGGTGGTGCTGGTGGTCAGGGAGTGGGGTCCGCCGCTGCCGGTGTTGGTGGTGCCCGCGGCCGGGAAGGTCTGGGTCGTGGTCGCGTCCTTTGTGGTGTCGCCGGACGGGTCGTGCTGGACGAGCTGGGTCCGGTTGCCGGTCAGATCGTAGCCGTAGCTCTGCCAGTAGGCGGCCGGTCCTCCGACGGTCGTCTTGGCGGGCGACTGGGCGCCGCTGGTGGGTGTGCTGTTGGTGCAGGAGCCGATGCCGCCGACCGTGGGCTGGGCGGCCTGGGTGAGCGTGCCGGTGTCCGACCAGGCCGTGTTCAGCCGGTTGAGGTAGTCGTAGCCGAAGCACTGCAGATCGGTGGACGACGGGGTGTTGTCCGGGATGTTGCGGACGGCCGTCAGCTGCCCCGCCGTGTTGTACGCGTAGGTGACCTGCTGGACGGCGCCGGTGCTGGCGGTCTGCTTGTCCACGAACTGCGAGAGCGGGCGGCCGGTGGATTCGTCGTAGGTGTTGGTGACGACGATCTGGGTGCCCCACGGGTTCACCGTGGACCGGGTGTTGCGCCCGTAGGCGTCCCAGGCCGAGCCGACGTCGTACGAGGCACCGCCGAAGGCGCCGAAGGTGAGCAGCGGGCCGTTGACGTCGTACGTGTAGTCGACCTCCTCGGCGGCGATGTCCCCGACCGCCGCGCGGTTGTCGGAGGTGAGCGCGCCGGTGATGGGGTCGTAGGTGGCGTTGTAGACGTACTTGAACGCGGTGGCGGAGCCGACCTCGGATCCGGGGATCGTGGTGGTGGTCTGGGTGGGGTGGTAGGTGGTGTCGTAGGCGTCGATGGAGGTGGTGTAGGCGTTGCCGGAGGCTCCGCCCGTGTACCGGGTGGAGGTGGCCGGCTGGCCGGGCAGGACGGTGTCGTAGGTGAAGCCGGTCAGCTGGTTGGCCGGGCTCACCGACCCCGCGTAGGAGCCGGTCTTTCGCCCGAGCAGGTCGTAGGTGTAGGTGATGGTCTGGTTGCGGGCGTCGGTGACGGAGGCCAGGCGGCCTGCCGTGTCGTACGCCTTGCCGGTGGTGCCGGTGTCCGGGTCGGTCGCGGAGACCTCGCGGCCGCGCAGGTCGTAGCTGCGGCTCCAGGTGTTCCCGGCGGCGTCCTTCTGCGTGGCCGGGTGGCCGTCCGCCGTGTAGGTGTAGGAGGTCACGTCCGCGTCCGTCTGGACACCGGTGGCGGTGGCCGTCCGGTACTGCCACAGCTGAGCCTTCTGGCCGCGGGCGTCGGTGACGGTGGACGTCGGCGTGGCGCCGGCGGGCGGCGTCACGTCGATGCGGTCCGCACCCGGGTACGCGGTGCTGGTCGTGCTCTGCACCACGCCGAAGGCGATGAACTGGCTGGTCACCGGGCGGCCGAGGCCGTCGTAGACGTTGTAGGTCTGGTTCGGGACCTGGTTCGTGGTCGTCTGGTACGGCGTCGTGTTCGGCGCGGTGTCGTTGTTGTACCAGCCGGCGTTCGCGCGGGTCACCCGGCCCTGCGAGTCGTACACCGTGTCGGTGATTACCCGGCCGCTGTAGGCCGAGATCGCCGGTGTGGACTGCGTCTGGACCGGTCGGCCCAGGCCGTCCATGATCTGGACACTGACGAGGTAGCTGGTCCCGTTCTGCTTGAGCGTGGACGTGGTGACCGTCGGAGGCACCGCGTTGCCGTTGACGACGCCCGGAAGCGAGTAGGCGAAGGTCTTGTTCGCGTTGGACGTGGTGGGCTGGCCCGGCAGCCAGACGCTGGTGACCCGGCCGAGCTGGTCGTAGGCCTCGTGCACCGTGCGGCTGTTGGGGTCGGTGACCGCGGTCGGCAGCGCGCGGGCGCTGTCCAGGGTCGTGGTCGTGGTCCGGCCCGTGCTCGCGTCGCTGGCGCCGGCCGGGGCCGGGGTGGTGACGGTCGTGCTGGTCGGCAGCTCACCCGCCTGGCCCGCGGTGAAGGCGGTCGTGATGGTGGCGCCGTTGGTGTGGGCGCTGTCCGTCGCGTTGGGGTCGGTGGTGCTGGTGGTGCGTCCGTATCCGTCGAACCCGGTGTTCACCGTGGTGGTGAACTGGGGGTTGCCGCTGGCGTCGAAGTGGTCGAGCACCACGCCGGAGGTGGGGTTGTGGGCGGTGCCGAGCTGTCCGAACCCGAGGCCGTCATAGGCGGTGCGGGTCCAGGAGGTCGTGTTGGCGGCGGTCGGCGTGGCGGTGCACGCACTCGCGCCGTTGACCGTGATCTCCTCGGACGGCAGGGCCAGGACCTGCGGGTCGGATCCCGCGGCGTAGTTGGTGCGGGTGCACACGTCCGGCAGGCCGTCCGCGCTGGCCAGCGAGGTGACGACGCGGTTGCCGTGCGCCGAGTCGGTGCCGGTGGTCGTGCTGGTGGTCTGCCAGGTGTTGTCGGCCTTCAGCGCCTTCGAGGTCCTGACCGCCGTGGTGGCCGAGTAGCGGGCGGTGAGCGCGGGCAGGCTGCCCTGGGCGTGGGTGGCGGTGGTGACCGGGCCGCTGGAGGTGTGCACCGCGTAGCCGACGACAGTCCCGCCGGCCTGGTTGTAGGTGTCCGATTCCAGGGTCGCGCCCGAGAGCCAGTCGGAGTCCGTCACCGCCGCGCTCATCGGCCCCGCGACGGTGACGCTGCGGGTGCTGCCGTTGGCGAGCAGGTCGCCGTCCATGCCCTGGTAGAAGGTCGTGGACTTCTGCGACTTGGGCCCGTCGGTGCCGCTGCCGGCGACGGTGGTGACGCTGGCGTAGCCGCGGAACTGGTCCCAGGTACGGGTGACGTCCCGGGTGAGCGGGGAGTCGTTGCGGTGCCAGGCCGCCTTGCCGTAGGTGTAGGCGGTGGTCTGCGGGACCGAGCCCGGGGTGCCCGGGTTCACCGTGACGCTGGTGACCGGGTAGCGCAGGAACCAGTCGTCGACCGGCGCGGCGCCGACGGCCGAACCCGGCGGGTACCACTTCACGTTGTAGCAGGACAGCGTGTCGCTGTCCGCGCTGGACGGCATCACGTTGCTGGTGCGCGAGCACGCGGCGGAGGCGTAGTTGACGCCGATGGTCGAGCCGGTCTCGGTGGTGATCAGCTGGATGCGCGGCCGGTTGTACGCCGGCGGGGCCGGGACCAGGTTGGAGCCGTCGACGCGGTTGGCCAGGAGCTGCGCGGTGAACGACACCGGCGGCAGGGTGACCGCACCACCGGAGGCCTGGCCGTCCTGGCCGGTCCGCTGGACCGAGGCGAGCCACGGGACCTGGGTGTTCTCGGTGGCGTTCTGGACGTTGACGAACTGGTGGTTCAGTGCGTACGAGTCCACCGTCTGGTAGGCGCCCTTGACCCGGACCTGGGTGCTGACGCCGGTCAGCCACTTGGTGGTCCAGAACGACGGCCCGTAGTTGGTGCAGGTGCTGGTCCCGTCGCACTGCTGGTCCAGCGGGACGTCGGGCCAGTTGGCGGCGTTCGCGAGGGTCCGTTGCGAGGGGTCGCAGGCCGTCGTCGAGGTGACGCAGCGCTCGCCCACCGTGAAGAGGATCTTCGCGGCCGGGTTGTACGAGCCGTTCGCGCCCAACTGGTCGGAGAGCAGCTGGCCGTAGCCGATCGTGGCCGGCACGCCCGCGCGGGTGTAGCCGCGGTTGGTCCCGGTGCCGTTGTTCTGGCCGCCGCCCAGGGCGTAGTCGTTCGTCTCGGGGGTGTAGGTGTAGGTGGTCAGGTTGCTGTGCGGGTCGACGACGAAGTCGAGGTTCCACCGCCAGGCCGTCTGGCACCAGGACGCCTTGCCCTTGGTGCTGTCGTAGCACGGGTCGCCGGAGTTCGGGGAGAACACCGGGACGGTCCACGCCGAGCCGCTGTCGGCACCGAGCGTGGTCGGGTTGCCGTTCGCGTCCGGCAGGTGGGCGAGACCGAAGTAGAACGCCGTGCCGCCGGTGTCGGTGAGCTTGACGTAGGAGCCGTTCCAGGTGCCGTTGGTGGCGCCGGTCAGGAACTGCACCTTCGTGCCGTCATCGCCCTTCAGCCGCCAGGTGCAGGCCGACTGCTCCATCGCGGCCGGCGCACCGGAGGTGCAGGAGGCGTCGTCCGGGACGAGCTGGCCGGAGTGGCCGGCCATCGAGAGGGTGAGGTTCGCACCCGCCCAGCACTCGTCCGAGGAGCCCGTGATCCCGTCGTTCGAGCACGACTGGTAGGAGCGCTCGACGAAGCCGGGCTGGTAGTCCCAGCCGTCGCCGATCCAGGAGGCCTGGGAGTTCGTCGAGGAGGTCTTGCCGTCCACCGACGACGAGTCGTAGCCGAGCGAGACCACCGGCGCCGACCCGCCCAGCGCCGGCGGGGTCTGCACCGGGTAGCCGTAGGTGAACGCCCCCGACGAGCCGCCGGCCGTCCACGCCTGCGACGGGTTGAGCGAGGTCGCGGAGTACGTGCCGGCGCCGCTGGAGGTGCCGGAGACCACGCCCACGGTGGTCGAGGTGGCGGCGGTCGTGGCGCTCAGCGACTGGATGCTGGTGTGCGGTTCGCCGTCGTTGCCGGGCAGCGCGACATCGGCGACGATCTTCTTCGTCGCCGGGTCGAAGTGCGACTCCAGCGGGGTCTGCTTCAGGCAGCCCGCGATCTTGGGAGCGACCACCGCACAGTCGGGCAGCAGGACCAGGTGCGCGCGCGAGGCCCAGTTCGCGCCGAAGAGCCCGTCGACCCCGGCCGCGTCGATCGACAGGCGGACCTTGCCGGCCTCGGCCTTGCCCGGCTGCGACAGCTTCACCACCATTCCGGCGATGCCCGCGGCCGACGTGCTCCGGCTGTCCGCGACGTCGACGTCGACGCTCTGTCCGGCCACCGGTGACCCGGCGAGCGGGGCGAGCGCGACCGGGAGCCCGGTCGCCGCGCTCTCGTCACCGGCCGCGGACCCGGCAGCGGAGCCCGCGTTCGCCGAGGGCGCGCTGCCCAGCCGGACGCCGGCGTGCCCCTGCGGGTACGGGTGCTTCGCGGACGGCGGCTGCCAGGTCGGCGGCACCGGGTGCGCCGGCTTGGTCACCGGAACCGGGGTGACGTCCTTGCCCTTCACCGACGCCGTCTTCGGCAGCGGCGTGTTCGGCGGCTGCCAGGTCCGCGAGTAGTCCGGGCCGGAGGCCGCGGCGAACGGCACCGGCGCGAGCATCGAACCGAGCAGGGCCGCGGCGGTGACCGCCACGACCCTGTTTCTGACACCACGAATCGTTCGTGAGCGTAGCTCAGGAACGTGCGACAGTGGCACAGTTCCTCCCCATGATTTGACGGACGGATCGTCGCGCGTGCCCGCTTCCCGGGCGGTTGCGCGCGGCCCGTCATCGTCGCGCGCCGCGTTCACGATCCGATCACCGCCGCGGTGATCGGATCGTTAGAGCGGCGCGTCACCATCGGTCGCGTGAACAGACAACGCAGACCCGGGCACGCGCTCTCGCGGCCACTGGCCGCCGCGGCGGCCCTGTTGGTCGCCTCCGCCGTCCCGCTACCCTCGGCAGTCGCCGACGCGCCGGCGACCCGGCCGTCCCCCAGCGCCGTCGCGGCGGCCGACGCACAGCACCGCAAGGACATCCCGGAGGCCGACGAGGCGGGCCGGGCGATCGCCAAGGCGAAGGCCACCCACCAGGACGTCCCGATCGACTCGCTGACCACCGAGTCCAGCGAGACCGTGGCGACGCCGGAGGGCCACCTGCGGCTGACCTCGCACCCCGAGCAGCAGCGGGTCAAGCGGAGCGGCACCTGGACGACCCTGGACGCGGGCCTGGCCGCCAACCCGGACGGCACCTTCTCGCCCAAGGCCTCGGTCGCGCCCCTCGTCCTGTCCAAGGGCGGTGACGGCCCGCTCGCCACGCTCACCGACGCGGACGGCAAGAAGCTGTCGGTCACCGCGCCGTTCCGGCTGCCGGCCCCGACCGTCAGCGGCGACAGTCTGCTCTACCCCGCCGTCGCGCCCGACACCGACCTCAAGGTCACCGCCACCCGGGCCGGCGGCCTGCGCACCGTCCTGATCGTGAAGACCCAGGCGGCCGCGGCCAGCCCGCAGTTGGCGAAGCTGCACTTCGACGTCGCGGGTGACGGCATCTCGGTCAGCGGCGACAAGGACGGCAACCTGGTCGCCAAGTCGGCGGACGGCAAGGCGCGTTGGGCATCCGCCGCGCCGTCGATGTGGGACAGCTCGACCACTTCGGGCGGCGCCCGCCCGCGGACGACGGGCGCGTCCCCGGCGGACAGCGCCCCGGCGGCCGGCACCGCGGCGCACGAGGTCAGCGACCCGGCCGCGCCCGGCCGCAGCGCCAAGGTCGCCCAGCTGCCGGCCACCGCGAGCGCCAAGGGCATCGACCTGGCGCCCGACCGGGACCTGCTGACGCACGGCACGGCGCCGTACTACATCGACCCGGACTTCCAGCCGGTCACCGCCAACTCGTACGCGTACACCTGGGTGCAGTCCTCGCACAGCACGCCCAACTGGATGCACACCGGCCCCAACGACTCCGACTACCCCGGCGTGGGCCTCTGCGGCTACTACGCCGCCGGTGGCAGCTGCTCGCCGACCGACATCGAGCGGTCCTTCTACCAGTTCAACGTCAGCGGCCTCACCGGCGCGGTCATCGGCTCGGCCACGGTGAACCTCCAGGAGTACAGCTCCGCCAGCTGGAGCTGCGACACGACCTACCCGCTGAGCCTGTACCAGACCGGCCCGATCGACGGCAACACCGTCTGGAGCAACCAGCCGTCGCAGATCAGCGGTTCGCTCGGGACGGACCAGGTCCCCGGCTCCGGCCACACCGGCTGCTACCCCAACGTCCCGTTCAGCTACACCGCCACCAGCGCGGTGCAGTCGAACGCCAACGCCAACAACGGCACCATCACCTTCGGCGTCTACGGCAACGAGAGCGACGCCAACGGTCTGAAGCGGCTGGCCTACCAGCCGTCGCTGGCGGTCACCTACGACCGCACGCCCAACGTCCCGACCAACGAGGCGATCTCGCCGAGCCCGCGGACGGTCAGCCCGTCCGCGACCAACCAGGCCTGTGACAGCAGCCCGATGAGCAGCTGGGGCTGGCTCGGCGCGGGCAGCGACCAGGCGAACGCCGTCAGCCTCACCGCCACGGTGTCCAGCTCCGTCCAGCAGCAGCTGTGGGGGCAGGGCAGCGTCTGGGACGACAGCGTCAGCGGCTCCCCGAACGTCTTCTGGGGCCAGACCGGCCTGACCGCCAACAACGGCACGGCCGTGGCCACCCTCCCGGCGGGCACCCTCAAGGACGGCCACGCCTACGGCTGGTACATGTACGCCTTCGACGGCGTGTCGGGCGTGCCGTGGTCCGGCCCGGGGGCGGTCTGCCACTTCCGGGTCGACCTGACCCCTCCGCAGCTGGCCTACACCGCGGTGACCGACCCGACCAAGCAGTTCGTGCCCTCCGGCAGCGGTCAGGCCCAGCAGATCTACGTCGGCCAGCAGGGGTACATCCCCTTCACCGCGACCGACCCGGCCCCGAGCGGCTTCGACTCCTCCGGCGTGGCCTGCGTCCGCTACGGCTGGGACCCGCAGATCGCCGACGGCCCCTGGCAGTGCGGCTCGTCCATGCCCGGCGGCCAGCTCCCGGTGACGCCGTCGCACTGGGGCACCAACATCGTCTACGCCCAGGCCGAGGACAACGCGGGCAACCTCTCGCCGATCGCCGCCTACTCGTTCTACGTGCCGTGGAACCCGAACGGGAAGCCCCCGGTCTTCGGTGACGTCACCGGCGACGGCGTCCCGAAGATCGTCACCCCGGACACCGTCGGCAACCTCCGTGCCTACACCGTCCCGGGCAACCAGACGGAGACCACCGCGCCACCGGCCGTCCTGTCCGCCAAGCCGGCCAACACGCCCAACTACAACGCCGCCAACCCCGGCGCCGACCCGTGGTCCGGCTACCAGACCACCCACCGCGGCAGCCTGACCGGCGGCAAGAACGTGGACGACCTGATCGTCCACAAGCCGGGCGACAAGAACCTCTACTGGTACCCGAACGCCCCGGCCAACAACACCGGCGTGCCCGGCGTCCTCGACAACCACACCGCCCTGACGAAGCCGGCCTGCGACCCCACCGTGGCCACGAGCGGCGGCGGCACCGCGGCCCCGTGCACCGGCTACGCGTCCGACTGGTCGAGCGTCCTGGAGATCGCCGCCAGCGGCGACCCCCTGCACACCGACCTCAACGCCGGTACCTTCTACGACCGCACCGGCCTGTTCACCATCGAGACCGGCCCGGACGGCGACGGCGCGCTGTGGTTCTACCCGGCGGTCGGCGACGGGGTCCTCGGCTCGCCGACCAACCTCGGCTACACCGGCTGGAAGGGCTGGAACCTGATCTCGCCCGGCGACTGGTCCGGCCAGGGCCACCCCGGCCTGTGGGCGCGCAACAACTGGTCCGGTGACGTCCGCGGTTACAACTTCAACACCGGAAACATCACCGTCACCGGCAAGTCCGGCGCCACCGCCACCTTCCCGACGTTCACCGGCCTCGTCAGCAACACCCTGATCGGGTGCGGCGTCACCGGCGCCAGCTACCCGCTCGTCGGTTCGGACGGCGACCTGACCGGCAGCGGTCACCCCACCCTGTGGGCCATCACGCCCTCCCACGACGTCCGGATCTGGACCGGCTACCCCAACTCCCCGGTCACCGGCTCCACCTGCAACCCCGGCTACACCTGGACCGCCACCAACGTCGTCCTGAACACCGGCTTCGGCGCCGACCGCTGGCAGCTCACCGCGGCCAGCACCAACAACGGCGTCGCCACCGACACCAGCGGCCTGAGCCCCGCGACCATCTACGGCAACGTCGGCTGGACCACCGGCCGCAACAACACCGCCAACGGCGCGGCCAAATTCACGAGCGGCAGCGGGTACCTGCGCACCTCCGCCCCGGTGGTGGACACCGCGCAGAGCTACACGGTGTCCGCCTGGGTCAACCTCACCTCCACCCCCACGGCCGACCAGACGATCCTGGCCGAGGGCGGCACCAACCACCAGGCGTTCTACCTGTGGTTCAACGCGGAGGGCGGGGCGAACAACAGCAACTGGGGAGTCAGCGCCACCACCAGCGACAACCCCAGCACCTCCTGGGTCGGGACCGTCGCCAAGGGCAACGCGCCCCTCGGCTGGAGCCTGGTCACCGCGACCTACAGTGTCGACACCCACGTCCTGACGCTGTACGTCAACGGGCAGTACGCCGGCTCGGTGTCCCACACCAGCCCCTGGCACGCCCCCAACGGCCTCTCCATCGGCGCCTCCGCCGGCAACGGCCTGGACACGACCGGGTACAACAACTTCACCAGCGGAGCCATCACCGACGTCCGGACCTATCCGTACGCCCTGACCGCTGACGAGGTGAACAAGCTCTACACCACCACCTGACCGTCCAGCACACGGCGAAGGGGCCCGCGGAATCCGCGGCACGATCACGCTGGCCGCCGCCGGCGGCGAGCTGAGCGCCCTCGGCGGGCGCGGCGAGGTGCGCCAGGCCATCCTGGCGACCCGTCCCGCCAC